>CAMOSZ010000033.1:0-13387 GCA_946625285.1 uncultured Caryophanales bacterium
GAAGCTCAAATCCAAGCTATCTTGGCGATGACTTTAAGAAGATTAACCGGTATTGAAACCGATAAATTAGAAGCCGAAAAAGCTCAATTAGAAACCAATATTAAAGAATACAATCACATCCTTTCTAGCAGAGCCAACGAAATCGAAGTCGTTGTTAAAGAATTATTAGAGATTAAAGAAAAATACGCGGATGCGCGTAGAACTGAAATCACTAACGACGCTGCTAGTATTGATGACGAAGATCTTATTCCACAAGAAAATATCGTTGTTGCAATTACAAGAGGGGGATACGTTAAGAGATTAACTTCCGATTCCTTCAAGGCCCAACATAGAGGCGGTAGAGGAGTTAGAGGTATGTCTACTAACGAAAACGATATTGTTGAGAATATGGTCTACACCAAGACGCATACCGATTTACTCTTCTTTACAGACTTTGGAAAAGTCTACCGTATTAGAGGTTATATGATTCCAGAGTTCTCTAAAGCAAGTAAAGGTGTCCCAATTATCAACTTAATCAACATCGAAAAAGGTGAAAACGTTAAGGCTATCATCGCTTGCGATGAATACGCAGAAGATCACTACTTAATGTTCTTCACAAAATTAGGTGTTGTTAAGAAAACCCTTATTAGTGAATATGAATCCATCCGTCAAAACGGTAAGATTGCTATTTCTATGAGAGAAGGCGACACATTATTCGCTGTTAAAGAAGTCGAAGAAGATACAATTATTGGTATTGCTGCTAATAACTCCAAAATGGTTAACTTCCCATGCAACGAAGTTAGACCAATGGGTAGAACCGCAAGCGGTGTTAAAGGTATCGACCTCGCTGAAGGCGAAGAAGTTGTTGGTGTTACCACCTCCTTAGAAGGAAAACACATCTTAGCGATGACTTCTAAAGGATTTGGAAAACTCACACCTGTCTTAGATGAAGAAGGCAATATGATGTACCGTATCACTAAGAGAGGTGCAAAAGGTGTTACCACCTTAAAAGCTACTGATAAAGTCGGCGATTTAATCGCTGTTAGAGCAATTAACTTAGAAGATGACTTAATGTGCATTACTAACGCTGGTATTGTTATTAGAACTCCACTCAATCAAATTAGGATTTGTGGAAGAAATACATCTGGTGTCAAAGTTATGAACTTAGAAGGACGTCAAAGAATTGTTTCTATCGCAATTGTTCCACATGAAGAAATTGATGAAAACGCTCCTGTTGACGAGGAAGAAAATCCAGTCGAAGAAGCGAATATGGATGCATCAGTTGACACCTCTTTACCAAGTAATGAAGGCGAAGAATAATTAACCTAAATTTTGATATCAAATAAACATAATGTTTAATAGATTGGAAAATTAAAATATGATCGATATTAATTTAATTAGAGAAAAGCCTGAATATGTAAAAGAGGCTCTTAAAAAGAAATTATGGGACGCGGATTTTACTGAATTCCTTTCCTGGGATAAAGAAAAACGCGAACTCATGCAAATAGTTGAAAACGGCAAGGCAGAAATGAACAAATTATCTGCCTCCGTTCCAGCCGCTAAAAAAGCTGGTGAAGACGTTAGCAAGATTTTTGCTCACGTTAAAGAGATTGCTGCTAAAAACAAGGAATTTGAAGAGAAATTAGCAGAAATTGATGCAAAAATGAACGATTTCCTTGCTGCATTACCAAATATTCCAGATGATGATTTAGTTGGTGGCGGTAAAGAAAATAACAAGGTCATTAAAGTCGTTGGAGAAAAACCAGTCTTCAACTTCAAAATGAAGGATCACGTTGAACTTGCAGAAAGCTTAGGACTCGTCGATTATGATAGAGGCGCTAAGATTGCTGGTCGTGGAGCTTGGGTCTATACAAACTTAGGTGCTAGACTCGAATGGGCATTACTCAACTTCTTCATTTCTGAACACTTAAAAGATGGATATGAATTTATCCTTCCTCCACACTTATTAAATGAGCAAAGTGGATATGTTGCTGGCCAATTCCCAAAATTCAGAGAAGATGTCTTCTGGCTTGAAGGACTTGAGCCACAAAGATTCCTTCTCCCAACCGCTGAAACAGCGTTAGTTAATTTACATAGAGATGAAATCTTAAGCGAATCTGATTTACCAAAAAAATACTTCGCTTATACTCCTTGCTATCGTAGAGAAGCTGGTTCTTATAGAACTGAAGAACGTGGTATGATCCGTGGCTATCAATTTGATAAAGTTGAAATGGTTCAATACACAAAACAAGAAGATAGTGACGCTGCTTTCGAAGAATTAGTGAACAAAGCTGCTTCTTTAGTAGAAAAATTAGGATTACACTTCCAAATTTCTAAACTTGCTGCTGGTGATATTTCTCACTCCATGGCAAGAACATATGATATTGAAGTCTATATTCCTTCTATTGGAATCTATAAAGAAGTTTCTAGTGCATCTAACGCTAGAGATTATCAAGCAAGAAGAGGAAAATGCAGATATAGAGATGCTGAAACAGGCAAAACCAAATTCTGCCATACTCTCAATGCTTCTGGATTAGCAACTTCCCGTATCTTCCCAGCGATATTGGAACAATATCAACAAGAAGACGGAAGTGTTAAAGTTCCTGTAGTTCTCCAACCATTCATGGGTGGAATTAAGGTTCTTACTCCAGTTAAAAAATAATAAAAACATTAAGACTCCTAATCGAGTCTTTTTGTATGTAAAAAACATGCTATAATTTTGAAGATATGAAAACTCAATTGCTTTCATTTACTAAAGGCATATTAGCAGGCCTAGCTATTGGTTTAGGTGGTTTCTTATATGTTTTAATGGTCCATTTTGTGCAAGGTGAATTAGGTCGAGTCCTTGGTTCACTCCTATTTGCGGTTGGTCTATTTACTGTTTGTACATGCATGCTTCATTTATATACTGGAAAAATTGGTATGGTCTATGAAGGCAAACAAACAAAAGACTTTTATATCTCCTTGCCTGTTATGTTAATTGGTAACGCAATCGGTGCATTTGCATTTGGATTTGCTTTATGGGCAATATTTAAAGATACATCGGTGATGGAAACAGTTAATAGAATTTGTGCTTCCAGAACCACACTAACAAGCTTTGATGACTTTTTAGCGGTTATCGTTCAATCCACATTATGTGGGGTGTGCGTTTATCTCGCGGTTAAAGCTTTCTCACTTAATAGACTTAAACCAATTGGAATTCTCTTATTAGTCTTCTTTGTTTTTGTCTTTGTTTATTCTGGATTCCAACACTGTATCGCGAATATGTTCTATTTTGGATTTGGTAACCATATAAATGGTTATACATTTATCAATTTAGCGTTCTGTATTTTATTTAACTCGCTCGGTCCAATATTTGGAGTTTTACTTGTAAAACTAATCAAAAACATTCAAAAATAAACTACATCTTTAAATAATTATGAACAATTGGAAAAAGTGCAAAAATTGCATTTTTTCTTTTATATATCATCTTAAATATATATAATATGTGTGAAAGAGGTGTAAATATGACACTTAAAGAATTACGCAAAAATTGCAAATTAACCCAAAAAAAGGCTGCAGATGTTGTTGGTATGCCACTAAGAACTTATGTTAGCTATGAAACAGACGAAACTAAAGCGGATGCATTAAAGCTAGAAGGAATTAAAGACCGTTTAATGGAATACATTGCTAAAGATACTTCAATCCTAAAAGATAAAGTTCTTCTCATTACTGGCGGAACAGGATCTTTTGGTCACGCGGTTGTTGATAGATTCTTAAATACTGAAATTAAAGAAATTAGAATCTTATCCCGTGATGAAAAGAAGCAAGATGATATGAGAAAGGCTTATAACAACTCCAAACTTAAATTCTATATTGGTGATGTTAGAAACCTTGAAAGTATTATCGACGCTTTTAAAGGAGTTGATTATGTCTTCTCTGCCGCAGCATTAAAACAAGTTCCATCTTGCGAATTCTATCCAATGGAAGCGGTGAGAACTAATGTTATCGGTTCTGATAATGTTATTACTGCCTGTGTTCGTAACGGAGTAAAAAAGGCAATCTTCCTTTCTACAGATAAAGCGGCCTATCCAATTAACGCGATGGGTATCTCTAAAGCTTTAATGGAAAAGAATGTTATCGCTAGAAGTAGACAACTTCTCCCAGGAGATACAGTTCTTTGCTTAACTAGATACGGCAACGTTATGGCAAGCCGTGGAAGTGTTATCCCTCTATTCTTAAATCAAATTTCAGAAGGAAAACCAATTACTATCACTAATCCAGATATGACAAGATTCATGATGACATTAGATGATGCGGTTGACCTAGTCTTATACGCTTTTGAACATGGTGAACAAGGTGACTTATTCGTTCAAAAGGCACCAGCGGCGACAATCGACACTCTTGCTAAAGCAGTTATCGAATTAACTGGCAGTAAGACTGGCATCACATATATCGGAACTAGACACGGTGAAAAGTTATATGAAACCTTAGTCACTCAAGAAGAAATGTTAAAAGCGGTTGATCTTGGTAACTTCTTCTGTGTTAAAGCAGATAATAGAGACCTCAACTATGACAAATATTTCTCTAAAGGAAATAAGAAACTCAATTTAGGAGAAAGCTATACATCACATAACACTGGTAGACTCGATGTTGAAGGAATGAAAAAACTTCTTAGGAAACTCGAACTCTTCGGTGGACCAGTAAAGCAACACGAATAAATAGGAGGACTAAATCCATGAACTTCAAAGATAATGGAAAACTCAAATTAATGATTATCGTTGGCACTAGACCAGAAATCATTAGACTTGCTGCAGTTATTAACAAATGTAGAGAATATTTTGATACATTACTTGTCCATACTGGACAAAACTATGACTATAACCTTAACGGAGTCTTCTTCAAAGATTTAGGAATTAAAGATCCTGATATCTACTTAGACGCGGTTGGAAAAGATTTAGGTGAAACTATGGGTAATATCATCGCTAAAAGTTATCAAGTGATGGTAGAAACTAAACCAGACGCCGTCTTAGTCTTAGGAGACACCAATAGCTGCTTAAGTGTCATTGGCGCTAAACGCTTACATTTACCAATCTTCCATATGGAAGCAGGAAATAGATGTAAGGATGAATGCTTACCAGAAGAAACAAATAGAAGAATCGTTGATATCATCTCTGATGTGAACCTCGCTTATAGCGAACACGCGAGAAGATATCTCGCTGATTGTGGATTACCAAAAGAAAGAACCTATGTTACTGGTTCTCCAATGGCGGAAGTCCTCACCCAAAACTTAGAAAACATCAAAAAGAGTGATGTTCTCAAACGCTTAGGATTACAAAAAGGAAAATATATCCTCTTAAGTGCTCATAGAGAAGAGAATATCGACACTGATAAAAACTTCTATTCACTCTTTAACGCAATTAATGAACTTGCTAAAAAGTATGATATGCCAGTTCTATATAGCTGCCACCCACGTAGCAAAAAGAAACTTGAAGCAACTGGATTTAAACTAGATCCTAGAGTGGTTATGCATGAACCATTAGGTTTCCATGATTATAATAATCTTCAAATGAATGCCTATGCGGTCGTTAGTGATAGTGGAACCCTTCCAGAAGAAAGCTCATTCTATGCTTCCTTAGGAACTCCAATTGCCGCAGTATGCATTAGAACATCTACTGAAAGACCAGAAGCACTTGATGAAGCTTGCTTCGTTCTTGCTGGAATCGACACTAAAAACCTTCTTCAAGCAGTGGAAGTCGCAGTTATGAATAAAAGTGGTTGTAAACCAGTAAGTGATTATACTGACACTAATGTCTCTGATAAAGTAGTTAAACTCATCCAATCCTACACCGGTGTTGTTAACAAAATGGTGTGGAGAAAAGAATAATCTATGAACGTTTTAGTTACAGGATCAAATGGCTTTATCGGTAAGCATATGTGCTTACTATTAAAAAGAAAAGGTCACACTGTATTTGAATACGATTTAGGTTCAACAGAAGATGAACTTAGAGATTATATCTCTAAAGTAGACTTTGTTATCCACTTAGCGGGTATTAATAGACCATTAACCACTGAAGAATTTTATAACGGTAACACTAACTTCACAAAGAAGGTAGTCGACTTAATAAAAGAAAGTGGAAAGAATACTCCAATCATTATGTCTAGTTCTATCCAAGCCAGTTTAGATAATGATTATGGTAAGTCTAAAAAAATGGGAGAAGATTATCTTTTCTCAAGTGGACTTCCAGTATATGTTTATAGACTTGCTAACGCATTTGGTAAATGGTGTAGACCAAACTATAATAGTGCGTGTGCTACTTTCTGTTATAACATTGCTCATAACTTGGATATTCAAATTAGAGACCGCGAATATGTTGTTCACTTTAACTATGTCACTGATATCGTTGAAGAATTCTTAAAAGTGGTGGAATTAAAGGAACATAAAGGAGAGAAAAACATCCTCTATGTTAATCCAACATATGACTGTTCTTTAGGCAAATTAGCGGACCTCTTATATTATTTTAAGGGCGAAATTGAAAGTGATAGACATCTTCCAATCATTCATGATGAGTTTGAATTAAAACTCTTTAAGACATTCTGCGATTATCTATCTGAAGAAGGATATACATATAACTTTGCAGAAGATAATAGAGGAAGTTTTGAAGAATTATACAAATCCAAAAAGTGGGGGCAAATAAGTGACAATGTTGCTTACCCTGGTATCACTAAAGGTGGCCACTATCACACATATAAAAAAGAAATCTTCTACACAGTCATTGGCAAAAGTGAAATCAAACAAAGAGATATCAAGACTAACGAAATGATTACTGATGTAGTTGATGGAAGTCATCCTAACCCAATTAATATTAGAGTTGGATACACTCATCAAATTAAAAATATTGGTGACACAAACACTCACACAATAATGTGGATCTCTGAAATCTATAATCCAGAGACTCATGATACCTATAGAGAAGAAGTAGAGAAATAAACCTCTATTTTTTTCTTAACAAATTAGTGCCACTTTGGCACTTTTGTTTTATAATAAATGTATGAATTTAAAAGAATTAAGAGTGAGTAAAGGACTATCACAAAAAGATGCATCTTTTTTTCTTTCAATCCCTTTAAGGACTTATAAAAGATTAGAAAATGAACCTAACTATTCAAAGAATAGTAAATATTCATATGCCTTAAACAAACTAAGGGATTATAAGAAAGAAGTGGTGAACAATAAATCTTATAAGATCACTGTTGTCGGTGCTGGATATGTTGGCCTCTCTTTAGCGGTCCTACTTTCAACAACTAACAAAGTAAATATCATTGATATAAACGAAGACAAGATTAATAAAATCAATAATCGTGAGCCAATCTTTGTTGATAAAGATATTGAATACTATCTTAAGAATAAGAAATTAGATTTAGTGGCCCACAACATTGATTTAGACATTTATAAGAATAGTGACTATGTCATTATTTCAACTCCTACAGATTATAAAGAAGAAACTAAATCATATGATATGAGTAATGTTATTAACACGATTAGAGATGTTAGAAGTGTTAATAAGGATTGTTTAATTATTATTAAATCAACTTGCTATATTGGTTTTACTGAATCACTTAATGATCCAAACATTATCTTTTCTCCAGAGTTCCTTAGAGAAGGAAACGCTCTTAAAGATAATCTTTATCCAACTAGAATTATTATCGGTGGAGATAAAAATAACAAAAAGGTAAAAGAGTTCGCTAACTTACTTACTAGAAACGCTTTAAACTCACCTCTAACGCTTTATATGTCTAGTAGTGAAGCGGAAGCAGTAAAACTATTCTCTAATGCTTATTTGGCTCTTAGAGTGTCTTATTTTAATGAAATGGACTCTTTAGCGGCCTCCTATGATTTAGATTCAAAACTAATCACCCAAGGAGTGTCACTAGATCCTCGTATTGGAGATTATTACAATAACCCATCTTTTGGTTATGGAGGATATTGTCTTCCTAAAGATACGAATGCATTAATATCTCAAATGAAAAATGTCTCTAACAACGATTTAATTACCGCGATTTCTAATAGCAATAGAAGTAGGAAAGAATTCGTTGTTAATGACGTTCTTAAACTTATCAAACTAGATTCAACTGTTGGAGTGTTCTCTCTTTTATCCAAATCAAGTGGAGATAACACTAGATATTCCGCGATCAAAGATGTAATAAAAGGTTTAGAAAACAAAGGAATTAAAATCCTTATCTATGATAAAAACAAAATGAGTCTTGATGACTTTAAAAAGAAAAGTGATTTAATTATCACTAATAGATATGATTCATCTTTAGATGATGTAAAAGAAAAGGTCTACACTAGAGACCTGTTCAAAAGAGACTAAAAAAGACGAAATTATTCGTCTTTCTTTTCTTTTTCTTCTTCTATTTTTCTAACGAGGTCTTCTTTGCTCTCGCCATATTTTTTAGCTTTCGCTTTTCTTCCAAAATATACAACTACATATCCAATTGTTACCGCTAACAAGATAGAAATAACTGACATTGCTGCTGTAACTCCAACTAACATTCCCACAGAGACTGTAGTTTTAATATCACTCTTATCTAAGGTATAGAAAATCATCGCAGCCCCTAAAGAGACGCCCATACCTAAGATATTAAATAAGACGCTATAAACAAACATACGACTCTTAACTTTAAATTCTTTAAAGTAGTCGACATAAACATAAGTATTTAAGAATAATCCAACGGCCGCGCATATAAAGAATAAGATAGTGATTAATTTACCAATCATCGCATTGCAGAATCCGACAGAAGAAGCAAAACCAAATAAGAACGAGGAAATGGTTAAGAAGATAAAGTGATATTTGTTCTTCTTGATATTATTAATATCCATCATTACATAATTCTTAAATTCTTTGAATTTATCATCTTTTTGTTTTGATGGTTTTTCTTCCTCAGAAGATTCTTTTTTCTCTTCAACTACAGGAGCTTCTTCTACTGGAGCAACTTCTTCTTTAGTAGGAGTCTCTTCTTTCTTTTCTTCGATTACTGGTTCTTCTTTTGGTACAAAGAAAAGATAAGATGTTTCGTTTAATCCGGATTCATTAAATACCTCTTCAACTTCTCCCTTATATAAGGAGATGCCATTTTTTACTTGGTAAATAATGAAATATGGTTTGAATTCTTTTACGACATTAAATAATTCACTAGTCTTATTTTTACTACTAGATAAATCTATGACTTTAATCTTTTTAAGTGCAGCGACTTTATTAATCACTTCATCTTTTTGGAAATTTTCTAAAGGAAAGGCAAAGAAACAAGACGCTGATTCTTTGATATTAACTTGGAGAATAAAAACATTCTCTAAAGAGATCTTTTCTTCGCTTTCATCAAAAGAGATATTTAAAGTTGAATAATCTTCACGATTAATGAGTTCTTTCACTAAAGAAGTAGAGGCAGTAACAACATTTAAACGTTCTGAATATTCAGAAATAGAGTTATCTGGTAAATAAATTTTCATCATAATTATTCTCGCTTATTGTATCACTATTTAAACAAACAAAAAAAGACACAATATTAGAATAGATTAACGATTCTAATAAACTCTTTGACTAACGGTTTACTATTTTAAGATTGAAAGCAAAACCGATATAATGAATTTAAGGTGGTAGAAAAAAATGAAGTTTTTTAAATGTAAACACTGCGGCAAGATTATCGCAGTAGTCGAGGAAAGAAATGTTCCAACAATTTGTTGTGGCGAAGCTATGGAAGAATTAGTGCCAAATACTCAAGATGGTGCTCATGAAAAACATATTCCTGTTTACCAAATAGAAGGTAATGTTGTTCACGTCACTGTTGGAGAAGTTGAACACCCAATGATGGACGCTCACTATATCCAATGGATTGCGTTAGAGACTAATATGGGTAACCAAAGAAAAGTCTTAAAACCAGGACAAGCTCCAAAAGCAGATTTTGCTCTTTTACCAGGTGAAAAAGTTGTCCGAGTAGTGGAATATTGTAACTTACACGGTTTATACGCGACCAAATAATAATTAATTATTAGACAATCAAACTGGTTCATCATGAGCCAGTTTTTTGTATAATTAAGTAGCATGAGAAAAAATAGATTATTATTCCCTGTTTTACTTGTTGGGATGCTTGCTATAACGTCATGTTTTTCTAAACCTCAAACTAGAGAAAAAGAAGAATATGTGGTTATTGAAACACCATCCAAAAGAATGCCAGCGGAATTTGAACCAGTATCAATTGTAAAACTTTGTTATCCAGAGATGATGCCTTTAAGTGCATATAAATTAATTGCTGATCACAATAAAATATTAGTGCTCGTTCACCCAAATAGCCGTGGTAATTCCCGTATAGAAGAAGCAACTTCTAGATTTACTGCTGCAAACATAAATATGGAAAACGTGACGTTTCTTGATATGAATTTGGATGGAGATCGCGAATATTGGATTAGAGATTTTTCTCCATTTTATGTCTTTGATGAATTAAATCTCTCAGCAGTGGATTTTACATATAATCGCCCATTAAGAGTAAATCAAAATAATGTTCCATCTCGATTAGCAACATATCTAAATATGCCTTATTCCAAGATGGATTTAGTCCATACAGGTGGTAACTTAATGCAAGACGGAAGAGGCACCGCTTTTAGTGATGATCTTGTCATAAGTGAAAATAACAATAATGAAGAAAAAGTTCGCCAACAAATGAAAGAATACACTGGCACTGATAACTATGTTATCACCATTGATCCACAAGGTGATTATATTGCTCATATCGATTGCTGGGGTAAGATTGTTGCGCCTGATAAAATCGTTGTCGCACGTTTACCAAAAAGTCACGAAAGATATAGTTATTATGAAGAAGTTGCTAGAGTACTAGAAAACACAACTTGTGCATATGGTTATAACTATAAAGTTTATCGTATTGATGAACCAGGTAACCAAGTCGCGCCTTATACAAATTCATTAATCACAAATAACTATGTCTATATGCCTTTAGGGGAAAACGCTCAATATAATCAAAGAGCAATAGAAACATATAAGGAAGCTTTGCCAGGATACACAATCATTGGAGTGGAAGGATATAACTTTGATGATTATTATTGCTTCTTAAACACCGATGCACTTCACTGTCGAACACATGAAATTCCTGATAAAGATATGCTCTTTATTGATTCTAGAGAAGTAGTAAATGGAAAAGTCCAATTAAAAGATAATTATCTAGTTAAAACAAATGTTGTGTCTTATGCGAAAAAAGAAATCAAAGAAGTGAAACTTCGTTATTCAATCAATAATAAAGGATATGTCACTGTGGATATGGATAAATATGAAGACACTACAAACTATACCTATTACTTTAAAAATCTAAAAAGTGGTGATGATGTTAAATATTACATCACCGCAGTAGATAAAGGTTCACATAGTAGTGTTGATCCTACCTGTGGAGAGTTAGACCCACATCACTTCGTAATTGAATAAAAAAGAACCGGTTGTTGCCGGTTCTTATTTTATAAGAATTTTATTAGTATTCGCAGCTATAAGAAAGTGAAATAGTGGAAAAATCAACTTTCATTCCTACGCAGCAAGATCTATATCCATAGTCTGTTGTTGGTGCATCACAAGTTGAAGAATTTTTTGTGAATGTTCTAACTGCTTCATTTAAGAATAAATGTTCAGTGTCAACTTCTTCTGAGGCTCCTGGAGTGCTACCACAGCTATATGAGAACCAGCTATTAAAGCTAACACTATAATCGCTAAAGTTTTCTAATTCTTCATATACGTATGTGTATTTATTTTCGTCATAATGATAATTCTTACAAACGATACAAATCATTTGGTCAGCAATAAACGCTAATCCACCTTCCTCTCCTAAATTTTCTTGATAAGTATATTCTTTATGCGTATCTTTTGGATTCCAGGTGTAACCATATGTTCTATCACTTATTAAAGAGACACATGAATTTTGATTATCGAATATTAATTGCTCACCAACAATATCGTTTTTTGAATTCGCATGGACCAAAACCACTAAATCAACATCGTTTCTTCCTGATGTGGTTTTAAATAAGAATCCATCATATGTGTCACCATATTCGGAGAAGTTATTTAAGTGTTGAACAAAGTTCCAGTTGGTTAATGTGTATTGAGCTTGTGTTTTATTGGTGTTCGCAAAAGCGTTTCTACTAATGCTGCTAGTAGATGTAAATGCGGTTGCGCCAATTGCAACAGAACAACCTAATGCAGATAAAGATAGAAATACACTTTTCTTTTTCATAAAACCAACTCCTTTGCGTGAGTACATACATAACACGCGTGAGTGTGTCACAAATGTGTCACATTTATGAAAAACATATAGTAACTAAAATAAAAACCGGAATAACATCAATTCTCAAATATTAATGCCGTTTAAAATATTATTCCTTATCATTAGTTTTCAATTTCAGTTGTCCGAAAATTGTGGACAACTGTTTTTGCATAACTATTACGCAAACATTATTTTAGCTATGCTTTTTTTCGGTTTTTAATTCTTTTAAGAGCGCGCTTTTAATATTTGTAATATGTTGTCTAAAATAATTTGGCCTTCCGCTCTCCCAGGCTAATATTCTAGATACTTTTCTTTCCAATTCAGCTATTAATTGCTTATTTTTTATCTCATGAATTTGCCCTGAGTAATAGTTTTTATATTCTCTGTCAATATATTTATCAGTAATTGGAATGACATCAGAAATGAAAAATATAGATTTAACTGTCGTATTACCTATATGGTAAAAGCAAGATTCTATTCTGTTTTCTGGCAGATTAAGATAGTTTTGAATTCTTTCTGTTGCTTGTTTGCTTCTGTGTTCACAATTACCGACCGGAATTGCATAAAATAACCCATCAATTTCTTTAGATTCAATAATACAAACAATTGGACGCTCCTTAGAATCATTCCACTCGCCACCTAGCGACCGGATTAAATCATATATTTCTTGCTTTGCAAAATACATTCCGTTTTTAATCATCTGAACAAACTCCTTTAATAAAAAAAGCAATGTTATTTGGGCCACATTGCGAAGGTCGTTTGTCTCAGACGATGTTATGAGATCACATCGTGAAGATCTTTTGTATCACGCAATGTATAAGTGACATTGCTAACACTCATTGTATTAGCGTTTTAAAGTGCGCCACCACGAATCGGACAGGCTTAAGGCCTCTGTCCTGATGAATTGGGTGGTCTTTTTTCCATCCCAATCCTTAACTATAATATACCAAAATAATTTCACTAAATCAATTAATCTAAAGCGTTTTTTATAAAATAAAAACCGGAATAACATCATTTCCGGTATATCTTATGCAGTTGGTAGCTGAGGACGGATTTGAACCGCCGACCTTAGAGGTATGAACTCTCTGCTCTAGCCAACTGAGCTACTCAGCCA
>CAMOSZ010000034.1:0-5969 GCA_946625285.1 uncultured Caryophanales bacterium
CATTTATGGCTTATTAATTCTTGATTCAATTCAACTATTAGTAAACATCTTTACTGACCATGCATTCGTTATGATGCAAACCACTGATGCGTGGGGTTCAACATATTATCAATTCTCACCATTACTCGGACAGACAATTCACCGTATCTTAGACTATTCAGTTTTAGCGGGTGTTATTGTTGCCTTTATTATTAAGAGCTTTAGATCACCTAAAGTTTATCGCGAGAAATATGTTGTTATCTTGCTATCTATGTTGGTAGTGGCAGGATGGCAAACTTTCTATATCATAAGTGGCACTCCTGTAGATATTTCTATGATTGGCTTTGCAGTCTTTGGATTTTTAGTCTTTTTCCTAGCCTTATATTATCGACCACTTAAGTTACTTGATAGAATGCTTGCTTCTATTGCTTCAAGAATGAACGAATCTCTACTCTTTTTTGATAAAAATGGTAGATGCATTTGGGCAAATGATAAAGCCTATGAACTCTTCAACATTAATGACACCGGTCTAGACACTGTTAGTGATACGATTGATGTAAGATTTGGAAAATCTTGTAAAGAAGGTCGTGACTGGAAAGAAGAAATTTGCATTGGAAGTGGAGAAGGCAAGACTTCTTATGTTGTAGAAAAGAACATCGTTTTTGATTCTAGACAAAAAGAAGTTGGCTATTACTTAGGAGTTAGAGATAACACTGAAGAGAGAAGAAACCTTGATCGAGAAACTTATGCGGCTACTCACGATAGTCTAACTAAGATTTATAACCGTTTAGGATATGAAGAACTCTTAAAGCAAACTGATATCAACAAATGCTTTTTAGTCTTATTTGATTTAGATTCGTTTAAAGCTGCTAATGATAAATTTGGTCACTCAATTGGTGACAATGTTTTAATTAGGGTTGTAGAAGTAGTAAGCAAATATTTTAATGAGACAAATTATTTATGCCGTATTGGTGGAGATGAATTTGCGGTCATTATATCTGAAGCAAATATGGACACTCCGATGTTTGTAAGGAATTGTATCGACCATATCAACGATGAATTAGAAAATAAAGGAATTAGATTACCAGCAATATCTATTTCTGCTGGTGGTGCCTTTGGCAAAGACGCTGAAAACTTCTATGAATTATTTAATAACGCTGACCACGCTTTATATGAAACTAAGTTCAAAGGTAAGAGAGGATTCACATTATTTGCCAAAAGATAGCAAAAAAACGACTATTTGCGCCATTAACTTTGGGAAACTCTCCCTTTGTGGTAATATTTATTTAGATAAAAATGATTTCGAAAACAACATTTATTAAGGATACTAAAAACCTCACAAGCTTATTGCCATCAGTGCGATATACTGCTCCAAAGTATATCTTTTTAGCGATGGCAAATGCCCGTTGTCCGAAAGCAGAGTTATACATAAAAGAAGGGGACCATGTAAATGCTTACCAAGTTATTGGTATTCGTCATGGACCATTTTTTGAACAACCAATTCACTCAACTTGCTCTGGAACATTTGTTGGATTAGAAAAGCATTATCACCGTAACGGAAAACTTACTGATTTCATTAAGATTGAAAATGATTTTCAAGATACATTTGATCCATCTATTAAAGAGAGAACTCCAGAAGAGATTGCTTCTTTAACAAAAGAACAAATGACCGAGATTATTCGAGACACCGCGAACGTGGGATTAGGTGGTTCATCTTTCCCTTCATACATTAAGTTCCAAACAAATAAACCAATTAACATGCTTTTAGTTAACGGTATTGAATGTGAACCATATATTACCGCTGACCACAGATTAATGCTTGAATTCCCATATCGAGTGATACACGGAATTCTTTATGTCATGCAAGCGTTCGGATGTAAGCACGCCAAAATATGTATTAAATCAAAATATAAGGATATTAAAGAAACATACACTCAAGTTCTAAAAGAATTCGAAGGTAGTGGCATTGAGATTTGCTGTGTCAAAAATTATTATCCTCAAGGATGGGAAGTAGCGATGATTAAAGAAGCTACTGGCATCCAACTTAATCCAGGTGAACTTCCTACTAATCGTGGAATTATTAACTTCAATGTTTCAACGATGGTGGGCATCTATAAGGCTATTAAATATAACATGCCAGTCATTAAAAGACATATCACAATTACTGGTGATGGTATCAAATATCCAAAGAACTTTAGAGTGCTTGTTGGCACTCCTTTAAGAGATTTAATTCCTCTATGTGGAGGATATAAAAATCCAGAAAAACCAAAAATCTTTATTATGGGTGGACCAATGATGGGTGCTTCTGTTCCTAGTGATGATGTTATTGTCACTAAAACCGTTACCTCAATCATTGTCTTAGACAAAGAAGAACATAAAGAAGAACCATGTGTGAGATGTGGTAGTTGTGTTTTAACTTGCCCAGTTCATCTTGAACCAGTTCAAATCATGAATGCAGTAAAGACTTTAGACAAAGAAAGAATTAAAAAGCTCAATCCAACTCGTTGTATTGAATGTGGACTATGCACATATACATGTACTTCAAAGATTCATGTTACTGATTACATCAGAAAGGCTAAATTGATCGCTAAGTTATGATTATTACCAAAGAGACTTCGCCATACTTAAGAAGAAAAGCTGATGTTAAAAGGATGATGCTAGATGTCTTAATTGCTCTAGCTCCAACATTAATCTTTTCCTTTGTCGTTTTCCCTATTCATACCTTAGTGGATTTAGCGATTTCTTCTTCAATTATGCTTATTGCAGAATACATCTTTGTCGGCTTAAAGAATATGATGCCTAAAGATGGAGAAAAGCATACATTTAAAGAGAAATTTGAACATTCTTATAAAGGAAAATACGGAATTAACAATATTATTCCACCTCTTATCAGTGCAGTTATATTTACTTTAGCAATGCCTGCGGGTGCTCCAATATATTCCATTATTCTTGGTTCATTATTTGGTATTGTCTTTGGTAAGCTCGTCTTTGGTGGACTTGGCAATAACATCTTTAACCCAGCAGTGGTTGGACAATTATTTGCAAAACTTTGTTTTGGTTCTCAATACACCCAAGTCGATACATGGTATTACACAATTCCAGATGTCGCTAGTGGGGCAACTCCTTTAGGAGTCACTCCATTAAGCAATGTTTCAAGTTATCAATTACTCGATATGTTCTTAGGTAGAATTCCAGGAACGTTAGGAGAAGTATATAAGATTACGATTATTATCGGATTAGTCTATCTTCTTATTAGAAGAAGTATTGATTACCGTATTGTTGCTTCTTATTTAGGAACAGTGGCATTTATCGCTTTAGTTGGTGGATTAACTCTTTATTCATTAGATAAATCCATTAACCCATTTGTCTTTGCTACTTATCACTTATTAGCAGGTGGTGTCTTATTTGGTGCGACATTTATGCTTACCGATCCAGTCACTAGCCCAATTAATTCTCCAAGTAGAATACTATATGGCATGATTGCGGCAGTAGTGACGATGTTTATTCGTTTCTTTGCGGCTCTACCAGAAGGAGTAGGCTTCTCAATCTTAATCGCTAACATGTTAGCGTGTGTCTTAGATCACTATGAATGGAGTTCTTCTAGATATACATGGAAGAAGATTTTAGCGATGGGATTAATTGTCTTTTTATCCGCTTTAGTGGTCTTCTTATATTTTAAATTTAATGAGGGGGTAGTGCTTTATGCATAATATGAAGAAATATCTCCTTACTGCGATGACTTTAGGAGTGATTGCCGCTAGTAGTGCAGCTATCATCGGATTAACCAACTTAATCACTAAAGATAAGATTTTAGAAAACGAAGCTAACAAAGTTAAAGCAGGTATTGTTGCTTTATTTGGTAGTGAAGCAGAAATAAAAAAAGAGCAAAGTGTCACTGACTATAAATATGTTAACTATGCTTATACAATTACTAATTCGACTAGTACATTAGACGCTTATGCATTTAGAACTACTGGATCAAATTCATATGGAAAGATTTCTTTACTTATTGGATTTAAGAAAGTGGCCACTGATTATAAATTTGAAGCAGTGTCTATTATCGTTGATGAACAGACATTTGCCTCAACCTTAGAAGATAACTACATCTCTACAATCAATGATGGAAGTCGAAATATTGAAGATGTTACTTGCGGGGCAACTTATGGTGCTTCTTTGGTGAGAGATATGATTAAAGACGCTCAAAGTGTGATTGCTTCTGGAATACTTGAGGGATAGATATGGCAAAAGAAAAGGGACACACAAAGTTAAATTTTCTTAAAGGCATAGTGATTGAGAATCCATTATTCGTTTCAATTCTTGGTACTTGTCCTGCTTTAGCAACCACCAAAAGCATTGAAGCTGCTATTGGAATGGGAATTCTCTTCTCAATCGTTTTGATTTGCTCTAACGTCCTTATTTCTTTATTAAGAAAACTTATTCCTGAAGAAATTAGAACCCCTTCATATATCGTTGTTATTGCGACATTTGTGACAATGGTCAAAATGTTAGCCAATGCATTCCTACCAGAATTATATTCAACCTTAGGAGTCTTTATTTCTCTTATTGTTGTTAATTGTATTGTTTTAGGAAGAGCAGAAGCATATGCCTCTAAAAACAATGTATTCGATTCCTTTATTGACGCTTTAGGAATGGGGGTTGGATATACCTTAGCCCTCATTTTAATGGCTTTCTTTAGGGAATTTTTAGGAACTGGTGGATTTACTATTGGTAAGGTTCTCCCTATTGTTCCTGAGGCCATGACACTTCAAATTATTCCTAAAGGATATGAGATTTCTTTATTCCAAACTCCTGCCGGTGCCTTTATTGTCTTTGGTTGCATTTTAGCGGTCATTGCCTTTATCAATAACCGTAAGAATGAACTCAAGACCAATTTAGAAAGAAAAGAAAAGATTAGAAAACTTAATGAAGCAAAGGCCGCTGCCGCTAACGCTAATAATGGAGGTGACAAATAATGAATAACATCATTGCCTTCCTTTTAGCAATCTTATCAAGCATGTTAATTGATAACGTTGTCTTATCTAGATTCTATGGTATCTGTCCATTCTTAGGTGTTTCTAAGAAAGTCAAATCATCTTTAGGCATGGGAGTTGCTGTTGTCTTTGTTATTGTTTTAGCCACTTTAATTTGTTGGCCACTATATAACTATGTTTTAGTCCCTGCTGGCATTCCATATTTAGATACAGTTGCTTATATCTTAGTTATCGCTTCTTTGGTCCAACTAGTGGGATTATTCATCAAGAAATATTCACCATCTTTATATAAATCACTCGGTATTTATTTACCTTTAATTACCACCAACTGTGCAGTTTTAGGTGTTGCTCAATCTAACACTGATCAAGGATTAACGTTTGTAGCTTCTTTAGCTAACGCTTTAGGAACCTCAATTGGTTTCTTAATGATTATTGTTGTCTTTAGCTGCATTAGAGTGAGACTAGAAAGTGCGAATGTCCCTAAAGCATTTAAAGGACTTCCAATTGCTTTAATTACCGCAGCGTTAATGGCGATTGCCTTTATGGGATTACAAGGATTATTCTCAGGAGTTAACTTATGAATCAAACTGGGTACCTAATTCTTGCTATCTCTATCTTAGTCATCTTATTAGCGGTTTTTATCGTCTCTTTTGTATTTTACAAAAGAACACCAGCCCCTAAAGGATGCGAAGGTATTAAAATTAGTGAAGAGAATTGTTCTTCTTGTTCTAAACATAAAGAATGTTCTTTCTATCACAGTGAAGGAGAATAGATTATGGAAATCTTATGGGCGGTCTTAATTCTTCTTGGCGTTGGCCTTATCTTAGGGTTTGGTTTAGCTATTGCCGCAAAAATCCTTCACGTCAAAGAAGATGAAAGAATTGAAGAAGTCGCAAAAAGACTTCCTAATTATAACTGCGGTAGCTGTGGCTACGCAGGATGTCACGATATGGCGGAGGCCATTGTGTCTGGTAAAGAAGAAAACCTTAAAAAATGTAA
>CAMOSZ010000035.1:0-11478 GCA_946625285.1 uncultured Caryophanales bacterium
TATTTTTCAAAAGTATAATCCGCATTAGATAAAAATCCTTTCATCTCACTAGGAATTGCGTCAGTCACTAAATCCATATCTGTTAGTTCTTTACCTAACAAATAATCTCTAACCGTTCCTCCGACTAGATATAAAAGAAAACCCTTTGAATCAAATAGGGTAGCAAGGTCACGATAAATTTCTAATTTATGTTCCATGAAAAAATTATAAACAATTTATTTTAAAAGGTAAATAAAAGGCCCATTTCTGGGCCATAGCTTTCGCTATTCTTCGTTCAATTTGTTTTTGAACTCTTTTGCCAAATGGATTACGACAGTATTTTTTGGCTTGATCTGAATTGCTGTGTGCTTTTTAGGATGTGTGCCTTTTCTGCCGGATTTGGTCTTTGGTTCGAATACACAGAAGTTCTTGATGTTGACACTTTGTCCATCGAGTAAAGTATCTGTGATAAGTTCGAACGTTGCATCAATGATTCTCTTAGCATCAGCTTTTGAAACATGAACGGCATCAGCTACGATATCAATGATTTCGTTTTTGTTGAGCTTCTCCATATGTTGTTGTTCTCCTCTTCTTCGGTTATTATAACACTCTATCTATCTTTATTGCTATGTCTTTTTAACGAAAATTTCAATGGAGTGCCATCGAAGTTAAACGTTTCCCTTAATCTGTTTTCTAAATAACGTTGATAAGAGAAATGCATAAAGTTAGGGTCGTTGACCACTAGAGTGATAGTTGGCGGAGCACTTAAGACTTGAGTTGCGTAATAAATCTTAAGTCGACCACCATTAAAGTCAGGAGCTTGGTTCATAACTTGAGCTTCTTGCAACACATCATTTAGTAATGATGTCTTAACTCTTGTATGATAGGCTTCATGAACTAAATTCAACGCTTCAAATAATGTATTTAATCTTTTTCTTTGTAACGCACTTACGTATACGATAGGCGCGTAATCTAAGAACTTATATTCTTTTCTAATTTCTTTAGTGAAGGAAGACATTGTGTTGGTGTCTTTATCTACTAAATCCCATTTATTAACAACGATAATAATTGCCTTATGAAGATCAGTTGCGTACTGAATGACATGTTTATCTTGCTCCAAGATGCCTTTATCGCCATCAATAACTAATAAAACAATTTCACTTCTTTCAATTGCTTTTAACGCTCTAATCGCGGAATATTTATCGATAGATTCATAAATCTTTCCTTTTTTCTTTAATCCAGCAGTATCGATAACAATATAGTTTTTACCATCTTTAGTAAATGGAGTATCAATTGAATCTCTAGTTGTACCAGAGATATCGCTAACGATAACTCTTTCTTCACTTAAAATAGCGTTAGTGAGAGATGACTTACCAACATTTGGTCTACCGATTAAAGAGAAAGTCACTACATCTTCTTTGACTTCTTCTTTACTTGGCTTAATCAAATCGACAATACGATTAAGGATTTCGCCAATACCAACACCATGGCTTCCACTTACTGGAATTGGCTCCCCTAAACCAAGTGAATAGAACTCAGCAGCGTTAGCGGCTTGAAGGCCTTCATCAATCTTGTTAACAGCCAAAATAACGGGTTTCTTGACCTTTTGGAGCATTTTTGCAACCATTCTGTCGTCTTTAGTAACACCGACTTGACCATCTGTAACAAAGATAACAATATCCGCTTCATCAATAGCGATATTAGCTTGAATTCTAATTTGCTCTTGGAAAGGACGGTTAGCAATTTCAATTCCACCTGTATCAATTAAGGTGAATGTTTTTCTTAGCCATGTCGCAGTTGCGTATAAACGATCTCTAGTAATACCAGCTTCATCGTCGACAATTGCTCTTCTATCCCCGATGATACGATTAAAAATCGTTGATTTACCAACGTTAGGACTTCCGACAATTGCAACTACTGTATTAGGCATTATTCTCCTCTTTTTCTTTTAACTTTTTGTTGATGATTTCAATGATGGCATTCACGACTTCTTCAACTGTCATAAATGAAGTATCAAGTGTGATGGCATCAGGAGCGCATTTAAGAGGCGCAAAATCTCTATGTGAATCGATGTAGTCTCTTTTTCTCACATCGTTTTCAATTTCTTCTAATGTACATGGAATACCTTTGGAGATATTTTCGTCGTAACGACGAACTGCACGTGTTTCCACTGAGGCAATTTGGAAAATCTTTACATCTGCATCTGGTAAAACGTATGTACCGATATCACGTCCATCCATAATGACAGAATGTTTAGCAGCCATTTTTCTTTGTTGGTCAACCAAGAATAAACGAATGTCTTTGTAAGATGCGATATAACTAACATTACCAGAAACACGTGGTTCTCTGATTTCTCTTGTGATATCAATGTCGTTACATAAGACTTGTCCATTAGGTCTTAATTTAATAGTGACTTCTGGAATAAGTGCACAGCACTCTTCTTCAGATTCACAGTTCACACCCTTTTCCATACAATACCAAGTAAATGCACGGTACATCGCACCAGTGTCGATATAGGTGTAGCCGAGGATTTCGGCAATCTTTTTTGCAACAGTACTTTTGCCTGCTGCGGCTGGTCCATCGATGGCAATACTAATTTTCATAAGTGCCTCCTAAAATAGTTTTAAGCCAAATATAACAAGAAGGAGAATAATCACACAAATTGTGGCAATTATAAGTATATTCTCCACTCTTTTTTGTTTTTGCATTTTAAGAAAAAGTCCCATTTCGGTAGAGACTTCTTTGCTTTTTGAGGGGGCAAGAAAACCCTTGCTATCCCCCTTAGAGATAGATTTACGATATTTTGAATATTTGCTGACACGCGTTTCTTTCATATCGTAATCACTTTCAATTTAATTAGCGATCTTTCATCATTGGGAAGAGGATGACTTCTCTGATGTTTTCTTGATTTGTAAGTAACATGCAGAGTCTATCAATTCCCATTCCGATACCACCTGCTGGTGGCATGCCATATTCAAGAGCTTCAATGAAATCATTATCCATTTCATTTGCTTCTTCATCACCTAACTCTTTAGCTTTGAGTTGAGCGAGGAATCTTTCTTTTTGATCCATAGGATCATTAAGCTCTGTATAGGCATTGGCAAGTTCCTTGCCATTAACAAATAATTCAAATCTTTCAGTGTATCTTGGATCTTTGCCTTTTTTAGTTAATGGAGAAACTTCAATTGGGTAAGAATAAACAAATGTTGGTTGAATTAAATCTTGTTCGCAGAATTCTTCAAAGAATTCATTCATAACATGGCCAACAGTGTTTTTATGTTTTTCTAATTTAATACCACGATCTTCGGCAAGTTTCTTTGCTTCTTCAAAATCATAGATGTTTCTGAAATCAATACCGGTCTTTTCTAAAATAAGATCCGCCATTGAAACCCATCTAAATGGTTTGTGGAAATCAATTGTCTTATCTTGATAAGTAACGATATCACTACCAGTAACATCTTTAGCAGCTTTTCTAATCATGCCTTCGGCAAGTTTTCTCATAGATTGAAGATCGCCATAAGCTTGATATGCTTCAATTGTGGTGAATTCTGGGTTATGAGAAGCATCCATTCCTTCATTTCTGAATAAACGGCCAATTTCATACACTCTTTCCATTCCACCGACAAGTAATCTTTTAAGATTAAGTTCAGTAGCGATTCTTAAATAGAAGTCTTTATCTAAAGCATTCATATGTGCGACAAATGGTCTAGCATTAGCACCGCCAAGAATTGGTGAAAGAACTGCTGTTTCAACTTCGACATAATCTTGAGAATCTAAATAATTTTGGATACTTCTAATTAACTTTGGACGGGCAAAAGCAACAGCGCGGCTTTCGTCATTAACGATTAAATCTAAGTATCTTCTTCTACTTCTCTCTTCGATATCCACTAAACCATGGAATTTTTCTGGAAGAGGATGTAAACACTTAGTTAAGTGAGTGTATTTTTCTGCTCTAATAGTTAATTCGCCAGTTCTAGTTTTCATTACTCTACCAGAAACTCCGACGATGTCTCCTAAATCAGCAAGCTTAAATAATTCATAGGCTTTCTTTCCTACAACATCAATGCCCATATAGACTTGGATATTACCAGTCTTGTCTTGAATATTCATAAATGAGGCCTTACCCATTCTACGAATGGTTTTAATACGGCCAGCAACTGTGACAACTGGTTTAAGTCTTTCTAAAGAATTAGGACTCTTTTTTGTATATAATTCACGAATTGTTTTTACTGAATGTGTAACTTTAAATGCTTTTCCAAATGGATCAACATGAAAAGCTTTATATTTTTCTAACTTTTCTCTTCTTACTAACTCTTGATCATTTAAATTTTGATTATTATCCATAGATAAATCCTCCAAACCCTTAAATAGTATATACGAATATTTGACTTCTAAGTAGTCAAAATTACTATTATTAGAAATTTTCTTTCAAATAGTCATTTATGATGTTAACTAAATCATCATAAGTCACTAATTCGGTTGATAGTCTATTTTTGAGAATTTTAGAATTCGGGAATCTGTTAAAAAACTTTGTTGCAATCCCTCTAAACACTCTCATCGCCACTAGCTCACCTTTTTCTTCGATATAGTCTTTCGCTAGTTCTTTACAGTATTCAATTTGTTCTAAATATGAAGCACTAGAAATATCTTCTCCATTAAAATATTCATTAATATTTCTGATTAGTGTTGGGTTACCAACCGCACCTCGAGCCACCATTACTCCATCTGCTCCAGTAGTTTCCATTGCCAACAAAGCATCTTGATAAGTATTAATGTTTCCACTAACAAGTAGAGGAATATTCATCTTACTTCGCAAGTCTTTTACTAAATCCCAATGAGGTAGTCCACCATACATTTCTTTTGTAGTACGTGGATGAATAGCGACTAAACTCGCACCTGCTTTACTCACTTCTTCAATAACATCTAAGAAGTTTATGTTCTTGCTATCAAACCCAAGTCTTATTTTGACCGTTACTGGTTTATCTGTAACTTCTTTCATTGCTCTAACGATGTCACCACATAACTTTGGATTTTTCATTAAAGCAGATCCTGCTCCAGTCTTAATAACTTTATTTACTGGGCAGCCCATATTGATATCAAAGAAAGCAATATTTGGATTCAAAGATTCAGCAATTTTTACTGCTTTCGCCATTGTTTCAGGATTACTTCCAAATAGTTGAACACATGTAGGAAGTCCGCTCTTTTCGAAATTTAAGTAGGAAAGTGTCTCTTTATTTCCATAGATGAGTCCCATATCAGAAATCATCTCAGTAACGACATATCCAACTCCGAATTGAGACATGAATTTACGGTATCCTAAAGATGTAATTCCTGCCATTGGGGCAAGAACCACTTTACTATTAATCTCTATGTCGCCAATTTTAAACATATGAAAAAAGGGATTATTCTCCCTTATTTTCTCCTTCTTGAGGCTTATTCTCTTCAGGAACTTCTGCTGGAGTTTCTTGAGTTGGAACTTCTTGAACTTCGTCTTGTTTTAAATGACGATGTTCTAATAAGTAATCAATCTCTTCAGCGGTGATTTGTTCATGTTCAAGAAGTGTTTGAGCAATAAGCTCAACATCATCTTTGTATTGTCTAATAATAGACAACGCTTGTTCATGAGCGTCGTTGATAATCTTTTGAATTTCAGCGTCAATTTTTTCCGCGGTGGCTAAAGAGAAGTTCTTTTGAGTAGAAGTATAATCTCTTCCTAAAAAGACGTTGCCAGAAACGCTTTCATATTGAATTGGTCCGAGTGAAGACATACCAAGTTCGGTAACCATCATACGAGCAATTCTGGTAGCCATTTCAATATCGTTTTGAGCACCACTAGAAACATCATCGAAGAATATTTCTTCGGATGAACGTCCACCGAGGTAGCCAACGATGCGAGCTTCTAATTCTTTCTTAGTTAATAAGAATCTATCTTCTTCAGGTGTCATACGGACGTGACCGCCTGTATTTCCACGAGGAATGATTGTAATCTTTTGAACCTTGTCAGAATGTTCTAATTTTAGACCGATGATTGCGTGTCCTGCTTCGTGATGAGCAACAACATCTCTTTCATGCTTATTAAGAGCACGTGAAGATTTTGCTGGTCCAGCAATTCTTCTATCGATAGCTTCATCGATTTCTGCCATTGTAACAGAGTTCTTTTTTCTTCTAACTGCTAAGATAGCAGCTTCATTCATGATATTTTCAATATCAGCACCAGAGAAACCAACGGTTCTCTTGGCGATTTGAGAGAAGTCGACATCCTTATCGATTTTCTTATTTCTTGAGTGAACTTTAAATATTGCTTCTCTTCCTTCTTTATCTGGCAAGGAAACAGTAATCTTTCTATCGAAACGACCAGCACGTAATAAGGCTGGGTCTAAGACGTCGTCTCTATTAGTAGCCGCCATAACGATAATTCCTGAATTATCAGAGAATCCATCCATTTCGACTAATAATTGGTTAAGGGTTTGTTCTCTTTCATCGTTTCCACCACCTAAACCAGCGCCTCTTTGTCTACCAACTGCATCGATTTCATCGATGAATACAAGACATGGAGCGTTTTGTTTTGCGGTTTTAAACATATCTCTAACTCTACCAGCACCAACACCGACGAACATTTCGACGAAATCAGAACCGGAGATAGAGAAGAATGGAACACCAGCTTCACCAGCAACTGCTTTAGCAAGTAAAGTTTTGCCAGTTCCTGGAGAGCCAACTAAAAGAATACCTTTTGGAAGCTTTGCTCCAAATTTTGTGTATTTTTGTGGATCTTTAAGATATTCCACGATTTCTTCCATTTCAGCTTTTTCTTCATCGCATCCTGCGACATCTTTAAATCTGACTTTGGAGTCTTGGACTCTTCTTGCTCTAGATTTATTGAAATCCATTGCTTGACGGTTTGCACCATTAACGGAATTAGATAATCTTGAGAATAAGAAGATTAATAACAAGATAGAAACACCTACGGTGATAATGGTTGGTCCCCATTGATCCCACCAAGTTGTTTGATATACGTCATTAATTGCAAATTTAATCGAAGGGTTGCTAACGATTAAAGTATTAATGTTTTTGCCAGTGAAGTTAACGCTATAAGCATAGCTTACTGTTGTTTTTTCTGGGAGAGGTGTGTTAAAGGTTAAAGCAACAACGCCAGTTTCATAATCAATAGTACCATTGATGCCATCACCAGTAACAGCGCCATGTCCATCATCGACTGCATTTTTATTTCCAACAATAAAACGGAAGGTGCCAGTAACAACTTTGCCTTGTTTCAAGGTGTATGTGTATGAATCACCACCAATAGTGAATTTTTCAGAATCCATTGCAACAATGTAATTGAGTTCTGGATTTTCATAAGTGCTCTTATCCATATCAACTGTATATGAGTAAGAACGACCATTTTTATCTTTGGCAATACCAGAAATTGTTGTTAAATCACTACCATAATGATGTGTTACTGTTGCAGTCTCGACTCTATCATTCAACAATTGTGTGACATAGTCATGGACTTGCAAATGACTCGATCTGTCGGCAACTCCGATAATTCTATAAATGAACACGCCAATTAAGGCAACGGTAAGTAAAACAACAAGTATGAATCCCCATGAGATTCTACGACGTGGCATATTTTGATTAGGTTCTTGTTCTGCCATACGCTTACCTCCTAAGTGTTTTATACGATATCAAAAATTTTGATATAAAGATTATATTAGTTTTTCGCTCTATTGAAAAGCAAAACACATTTAATGTGCTTTGTTAGATTTTTACGTAAAAGTTAGAATCCGAAGTTGGCGTAAAGTCTTTTTGATAACGAGGAACATATAATGGAGTTCCATTTTTATCAACGATGATTGGCCATCTTTTTCTTAACTTAAACGGCATTTTCCAGTCGATGAATAATCTTCTAACTGAAACTTTATATCCTTTTATATAGATTTCATCACTACCTAAAGCGTTTCTAATAACAATTGGATAATTTTCAATTTTAACATTTCGATTACTGCTGTTATTTGAAAAATCTAAACAAAAGAATGGGGTATCTAATTTCCCTGGTTCTACTAACGAATAGAAATAAGATGCATTAGATTCTGCGCTTCTAATTAGTTCAACATTGTCATATGCTTTTACGAAAAGAATGCCTCTTTTTACATCAAACATAATGTTCGGCTTTTGACTTAAAAGTGCCTTTTTAATTTCTCCTACATTTTCTTTAGATAAATAGTATGATTCCTTAACTTTTCTAACTAAAATATTAAGTGCATATTTTAAGCTAATTTCATCTAAGGAAGTTAGATAAGAGACACTATTAATTTTCTTTAAATCAATAGAAGAAAGGATCTTGTTTAGTTCATCGTTTTTACTATCAATTTCTTTAAGCAAATTCTTCCTATCGTCAATAGACATTTTGGCAATAACTTCATGTCTAATTTTGTTTCTTAAAATTGATGTGTCAAAGTTAGTTTTATCAATCGCAAAAGGGACATGATTCTTGATGCAATATTCTTCTAATTCCTTCTTGCTGAAACTTAATAATGGTCTAATAACTATCATGCCTTTAATAACGGTTTTTTGAGAAATTCCAAAATAATTTGGGCAGTTTTGTCGTCTTTTTTGCATCAAATACGTTTCTATTAGATCATCTTCATGATGGGCGACTAGTAAAGCGCCATATTTATTTTCTTTGTACAATCTACTAAAGAAATCATATCTAATTTCTCGGCACTTGGCTTCGCTCTTATTCTTATTATTTTTATCGCATTCATGCACATGAACTTTAATGTCGTTTCTATTCGCGTATTCAAGTAAGCCATTCACTTCAGAAGTTGACTCTTCTCTAATGTAATAATTAACGATTGCACATTCAAAATAATAGCCTTGACTTTTAAGCATATGGAAAAGCGCCATCGAGTCAGGTCCAAATGAACAAGCGAGTAAATATTTCTTACTTTTATCAAGATTCAATTCTTTCATAGGACGCTCTTTCTTTTTTACCTACAACTTCAATCTTGACTCTTATATCAAATTTCTTATCTCCGAAGGTGATATTAACGATGTCTCCATCTTTAACTTCACTACTTGGTTTGGCTTCTTTTTTGTTTATTAAAACTAAACCTCTAAGACAATATTCTTTAGCGATTGTTCTTCTTTTAATGATTCTTGCTTCTTTTAAAAATAAGTCGATTCTCATGCTTCTTCTATCACCTTATTAGTTCTAATAACACCTACTAATGATTTTAATATATTCTCAAAATCAGTTAACCAATTTTGTTTTTTAACCATGACAATTTTAAATTTACGATTCACATAACTAATCTTAATGATTGATAAATATGGGATTAATGCTTCAAATAAGATATTTCCTATACCTTTAATATGGATGAAATCATCTCCGAGATTAATCTCAATATTATATTTGGTTTCTTTAACATCTCTAATATCACATTCTTTGACCATTAAATCGATATCTCTTTTTAAGAATAGCTGTTCCACTTCTACTGGAAGCTTTCCATATATATCTCTAGTCTTTGCTTTAATCTTCATTAAGCTTTCATTTGTAGAAGCTGCCATTATTTCTTGATAGAGTTCAATCTTATCGCTATCATTCGCATATTCTTTTGGAATATAAGCATCAAAGTTAACACCAAGATTTAAATTATATTGAGGTGGTTCAACTTCTACTTGTCCAGATTGTTCTTTTACTGCCTCATTTAATAATTTGATATACATATCTAATCCAATTGAGTCAATAAAGCCTGCTTGTTCTGGCCCTAAAATATCACCAGCTCCTCTAATCATCAAATCTCTTTGAGCAATACGATATCCACTACCTAAAGCAGTAAATTCCTGTAGGGTTCTCAGTCTTTTTTGCGCATCTTCCTTCAAAGCTTTGTTTCCGTTATACATTAAATAAGCATAGGCAATACGATTTCCTCGACCGACACGACCTTTGATTTGATATAGCTGAGATAAACCATAATGATCACTATCATCAACAATAATCATATTCGCGTTAGGAACATCAATTCCGTTTTCAATAATTGAAGTGCACACTAAAACTTGAACTTCTCCACTATAGAACTTAATCATGACATCTTCGATATCATTTTTAGTCATCTTTCCATGTGCCACTGCAATAGTGGCTTCTGGAAGTTGCTTCTTTAATCTATTTGCAATTTCATAAATTGTTTCAATGTTGTTATGAAGATAGAACACTTGTCCTTCTCTTCCTAGTTCTCTTTGAATTAATTCTTTTACAATGTCTGCTCTAAAAGGAGTGACATAAGTTTGGATTGGCATTCTCTCCGTAGGAGGAGTATTAATTTGAGACAGGCTTCTAACTCCTAATAAAGAGATTTGTAGTGTTCTAGGAATTGGTGTTGCACTTAGAGTTAAAACATCAATGTTGTTTTTGAGTTCTTTTATTTTCTCTTTTTGTTCAACGCCGAATCTTTGTTCTTCATCAACTACTAATAAGCCTAAATCTTTATAGATAATGTCATTAGAAAGTAATCTATGAGTTCCAATAATAAGATGGATCTTTCCTTCTTGAACTCCCTTGATATATTCTTTTTGTTTTCTTTCAGGTACTAATCTAGAGAAAATTGCGACTTTAATATCAAATCCTGCAAATCTTTCTAAAGCATTTTCGAAATGTTGTCTTGCTAATAATGTAGTTGGACATAATAAAGCAACTTGCTTGCCTGAATTAATAGCCTTAAAGATGGCTCTAAAGGCCACTTCTGTTTTACCAAACCCAACATCGCCACATAATAAGCGGTCCATTGGATGAGTACTTTCCATATCCGCTTTAATCTCATTTAATGACCTTTCTTGGTCTTTGGTAAGTTCAAATTCACAGCTATCTTCAAAAGCTTTTTGGAATTCATCGTCTTTTTGGAATGCAAATCCTTGGATTTTGCTTCTTTCAACATAAAGATTAAATAAGCGTTCCGCTAAATCGTGGATTCTCTTTTTAATCTTTTCTTTTTGCTTTTCCCAATCTTTGGTGTGTAAATGGGATAAACGAGGTCTAACGCCTTCTTTACCAATATATTTTCTAATTAAAGATAATTGATTAAGAGGAACGTATAAGATTTCTCCTCCAAAATACGCAATCTTTAAGTAGTCTTGATGTTTTCCTTCAACTTCTAATGTTTGTAATTCTAAGAATTCACCAATGCCTTGATATTCATGGACAACATAATCGCCAGGAGAAAGGTCTTCTCCGCTTCTAACAATGGTGGCTTCTTTAAATCTATTATCAAATCTAGTAACTCTAATTTTATGGTTAAAGAGCTCTTTACTAGTCAAGAAAGCCACTTTTTCGTCATCAAGAACGAATCCTAATGGCAAAGAAGAAATGGCTAAACCAACTTGTCTTTTTGAAGGCAAGGAGAAAGCATCCACCATTTCAAATGGGATATTCTCACTATTAAGTAAGTCGATCAAACTCTCTAATTGTTCTTTAGAATCGAGAGAAATATTAACTTTGTAATTTAA
>CAMOSZ010000036.1:0-9180 GCA_946625285.1 uncultured Caryophanales bacterium
CTGCCGTAAGATTACTTACGGTTTTTACGTCTGGCATTTTCAGATTTGAGTTTTCTCTTTAAACCTGGTTTAAGGTAGAATTCTCTTTTCTTCGCTTCTTGGATCGTACCAGCTTTATTCACTTGGCGTTTGAAACGACGAAGTGCATCATCTAATGATTCATTTTCACGAACGACTACTTTTGGCATGATATTCACCTCCTTGCGATTACGCGTTATCTATGTTACTAGCATTACTATAAGTAAGTCAACACTTTTTTATTAATAATGTTTGATAGTAAAAAGAAAAACACCTATAAAGGTGTCTCTCATTTGAATAATTTGATTAGATAATTTTTGTTCCGTTAGAAGTACCGATACGACTTGCTCCAGCTTCCACCATTGCAAGAAGATCTTCGTGAGTTCTAACTCCGCCACTGGCTTTAACTCCCATATCTGGTCCAACAGTTTCTCTCATGAGTTTGACATCATGGACTGTTGCGCCACCTGTAGAGAATCCAGTTGAAGTTTTAACGAAGTCAGCGCCTGCTTCTTTAGCTAAGCGACAAACTCTCACTTTTTCTTCATCGGTTAATAAGCAGGTTTCAATAATAACTTTAAGTACTAATTTGCCTGCTACTTCTTTAAGAAGTCTAATTTCTTCTTTAACATAATCATCGTGTCCTGCTTTGAGCATTCCAACATTGATTACCATGTCGATTTCAGTTGCTCCTTGAGCGATACAGAGTTCAGCTTCTTGGATTTTTGTCTTTGTTAAATTCATGCCTAGTGGGAATCCGATAACTGTGCAAACTTTAACGTCACTATCTTTTAAGCAACTAGCGGCGAGTGGGACGTAAGCTGGGTTAACACAAACAGACATAAAGTCATATTGTTTAGCTTCCTCACATAATTTCATGATTTGTTCTGGTGTAGCATCTTGTTTTAGCAAGGTGTGGTCAATTAACTTATTGTAAGACATTTTAAATCTCCTTAACTCTTTTATTATAGCAAAAGAAAAAGGTCATAACGACCTTATTTTTCTTCAGCTTTTGGAGCGGCCTTTGGAGCAGCTTTCTTTGTAGCTTTCTTAGCTGGAGCAGCTTTCTTTTCTTCTTTGACGAGTTTGCCGTCTAAGACTTGTGCTTTACCAGCATAATATCCACACTTTGGACAAACGTGGTGAGCTTTAATCATTTCACCGCATTTTGGACAAGTGACTAAACCTTCAACGCTAAGTTTGAAGTGTGTTCTTCTCATTCTTTTACGAGTTTTACTAATTCTTCTTTGTGGGACTGCCATGATACATTTCCTCCTAAATGTCGCTGATAATTATATTTCATTATATGAAAGTAAATCAATACTTTTTGGACATTTTCTCAATTTTCTTATATTTACTTGATTGTGTCTTATTTTTTATATTCGGCTTTGATTATTTTGCCTACTTTATTTTCTAAATCTGGAATCTTAACTTCCAAATAATTAGAGGTGTGACCGATACTGAGATGGTTTTTCTCGTCGTATTGTTCAATAAGGACTTCCACTTCTTTACCAATAAACTTATTTGTATATTCATCCCATAACCTATTTGATAGTTCAATTAAGCGAAGAGTTCTTTCTTTTTTAATGCGTGGATCAATTTGATTTGGCATGCGCGAAGCGATAGTTCCTTCTCTAGAAGAGAATGGGAAGACATGAAGCATGTTAAATCCACATTCTTGAATGAATTTATATGTTTGCTCAAATTCTTCATCAGTTTCTCCTGGGAAGCCAACAATAACATCAGTGGTTAAGGCAACATTAGGACATGCTTCTTTAATGAGTTTGAGTTTATTTAAGAACTGCTCACATGTATATTTACGGTTCATTCTTTTAAGAACCGTGTCACATCCTGATTGAAGTGGGATATGGAAATGATTCGCTAAATTGTCTTTAGCGTTTATTAGTTGAATCAAATCATTATCAATTTCGCTTTCTTCTATTGAAGAAATTCTTAATCTATATAAATCTTTGATATCTAGTAGTTCTTTAACAAGTTTAGAGAAAGTATAGTTGTCTAAGTCTTTTCCGTATCCACCTACGTGAATACCAGTTAGAACAATCTCTTGATATCCATTTTCCACTAAAGAAGTGGCCTCTTTTATGACTTCTTCGTGGTTTCTACTTCTTGCTCTACCACGTCGATAAGGGATTAAACAATAACTACAGAAGTTATCACATCCATCTTCAATCTTGAGGTACGCTCTTACGTTTTCAGAATGGTTAGTGATTCCAAGTTCTTCGTATTGATATAATCTTGGATTATTTTCAGTGATATCAATTGGAGCTTGCTTTGAATAGTTTTCAATAAGTTCTACTAATTTATCTCTATTAGATGTTCCGGTGATGATATGTGGTTTGATTTCGTTCTTAATAAAATCATGATGGCCTTGGGAGTAGCATCCCATTACCACAACAATCGCATTTGGATAATTGTTAAGTAATTTACGAATATGTTGTCGAGATTTTTGATCTGCGGTTGCGGTAACCGAACAAGTGTTAATAATCGCCACTGTTGGATTATTTTTATCTTCAACATAGCCTAATTCTTGTAAGCGCATAGTTAAAGCACTTATTTCATAAGAATTAACTTTGCAGCCTAAAGAAATAGTCGTATAACTTTTCATAATTATTTCTCAATATTGAACGCTAATACGCTTAAAGCATAAACAGCGGCGGTTTCGCATCTTAAAATTCTTTTTCCTAAGGAAACACGTTTGAACCCTAATTTATCAAGATAATTAGCTTCACTTTCATCAAAGCCACCTTCTGGCCCAACAATAATAGAGACAGAATTTGGGTTTGATTTCATTAATTCATCAAAGCCATTGGTTGATCCAGCACTTAACTCATATGCAAAAAGATTTAAGTCGCACATATATTTATCTACTTCATTGATGGATTTGATGAATTTGATTTCTGGAATGATTTCTCTATGGCATTGCTCCGCTGCTTCTTTAGCGATCGCATTAAATCTTGGAAGTTTTCTTTCAAAGTCTTCGTTAGAGAACTTCACCACTGATCTTTTTCCTTGGAATAAGATGACTGAAGAAGCGCCTAATTCAGTTGCTTTTTGAATCACAAATTCCACTTTGTCTGATTTAGCAAGGCCGAAGAAAAGAGTGACATTTTTATTTAATTCACTATTTTTGATAATCGGTTCTTGTTTCTCAATTACTAAAGGATTGACGTTAACAACAACTGCTAAATATGGTTGATGATTTTCATCAACAATTTCAATACAGTCTCCTGATTTAACTCTCATCACTTTGGTTAAATGAAAAACATCATCTTTATTTAAGATGACTTGATTGTTAAATGTTGAAGCAAAATATCTTTGCATTAAGCGATGAAAACTCCTCTACCGTCTTTTAAGTTTGGCTTGTTATAGAAATATAAACCAACAAGCACATTGACGAACACAAAGAAGATAATTGGAAGAAGAATACTCATCCAAGTATCTAATGGAGTTAAGAATGTTAATAAAATTATCGTAATAGCGATTAACAGTAAATTGGAGAAACAGTAAATAAGACCAATTCCCTTTTTATAGATATAAAAGAATGGGACACCAAACATGCCTAAGCATGCAAATAAAACAAAAAGAGTAGATTTCTTTCTTGGGTGATAATCGATATTCAAGTTATCAGTGTCGATTGTTGAAGTAATTTCAATCGTATCGCTAGTAACACCTTCAAATGGATTCTCAACACCACAGATAGGACATCTATCTTTGTTAAATTTATCAATTCTTGAATGGCATTTCTTACAGATTGGCATAATTTTTCCTATGCAATATTATTGCACATTTGCTATTTTCTCACAAAGAAATATAAGATATTTTTCGAATATTTGTTAAAATGAACTTTGAGGAGATTTTATAGTATGAAGGAATTGCTTTTATCAAATGGAAAAACAATCCCAAGTTTAGCGTATGGAACTTGGTTAATTAAAAACGAAGACGCGGGTAAATGCGTTGAGATTGCTTTAAGAAATGGATACCGTCACATCGATACCGCTCAAGCATATGGAAACGAAGTTGGAGTTGGAGAAGGTATTAGAGCAAGTGGGCTACCTAGAGAAGAAATTTATATCACCACTAAAGTGGCGGCGGAAATTAAAAACTATAAAAAGGCAAAAGCATCAATTGATGAATCATTAAAGAAACTTGGTGTCGATTATATTGACTTAATTTTAATTCACTGTCCACAACCATGGATTTTGTTTAGAGGGCCAAAGAAGTTCTATAAAGAAAATGTTGAGGTTTGGAGAGCGTTAGAAGAAGCGTATAAAGAAGGCAAAGTTAGAGCAATTGGAGTGTCTAATTTCCTCGTCAAAGATTTACAAAATATTATTGACCACTGCGAAATAAAACCAATGGTAAACCAAATTCTTCTTCATATTGGAGAAGTTCCTGTTGACGTTGTCAAATATTGCGCAGAGAATAATATCGTTGTTGAATCTTATTCCCCAATTGCGCATGGTCGCGCTCTTAACGATAAGAAAATTCATCTTATGGCGGATAAATATGGAGTGAGTGTTCCTCAACTCTGCATCAAATTTACTCTTCAATTAGATACTGTTTCAATTCCAAAAGCTTCTAAAGAAGAACATATTATTTCTAACACAAAACTTGATTTCGAAATTAAGGAAGAAGATATGGTCGAACTGATGAAGCTTAACGGTATCGATTATGGACAAGATGCTTTATGGCCGGTTTTCAACAAAAGGAGAAATCGCGAATAATGGATATCGAAAAAAGAAATAAACTTATATATTCAGGTGAATTTATTTTAATTGCCTTAGTGTTTCTAGTTCTTGGTGTATTAGAAATTCTTAAGGTGATTATTATTGGAAATAATTTCCAATTAATTTTCAAGATTGTCACTCTTGTTGGTGCAGCTTGGCTTGTCACTGACTTCTTCTGGACTTTATTTAGCAAAAAAAGAAGAGCGAAAGAATGTCTTTTAGATAAATGCATTATGCTTCCTATGGCGTTATATTTATACGCGTTTGATATTTATGGTTTTATTGTTCAACCAGCGTATGAATTTTATCAAATTGGAATCCCAATTGCGTTCTTCTATATCTCATGTGCATATATCTTCCAAGGTATTTACCACTACTACAAGCCAGTTCCTCTTATTCTAGAAGCCATTGAAGAAGAGAAGAAAGCTAAAGAAGAAGCTGCTAAAGAGCTTCCAAATGTTGCTAAAGAACTTGATGAGGCTGCTAAAGAGATAGACGAAGCGGTTGATGAAGTTAAAAAAGAATTCAAAGGAAAAGAAGGCGAATAAAAAACCTTCTTTTTTTAATTCTATGAATTAAGTGTCTTTTTCAAAAAATATTTTTTTAAATTTTTCCAAATTCCGCCCTCTTTATATATATGTAGGGGTTCTCTATATCGTAGGAGCCTCATTAACAAGGAGGAACATTATGGCACCAGTAAACCAAGGTTATCTCAGAGAAGATGAGATGATCGAATTCTTAAATAACAAGAAAGTAGCAAATCTATCGTCTAACTTGCGTTCATTATTAGTCTCGCTATTTGGAGTGGTAGATCCAGAAGAAGTGATCAAATGCGAATATGGCGTAGAATTCACAAAACCGGATTTCGTTATCACTTACAAAGGTACGAAGAAATATGTTTCTATGAAAAGTGGCAATGCGACAATCGTTCACTCAGAGCAGGTTGAGACTTTTATCCCGTTTTTGAGATCGATAGGCATATCAGAAGAAACACTTAAAACAATTCTCCTTCACCAATATGGTGATGGAACCACGAAAGGCACTGGAAAGAAACGCTACAACAACAGAGAAGTCTATAAGTGGTTAGAATTAAGAATTCGAATGGCGAATGATGAACTGAATCAAATGCCAATAATTGAAAAAGTAATTAATAGAGCTATCTTTCAAGGTGTGCTTAATGATGTTCCTCCTGCGGATGCGATATATCACGGTAATTATGAAAGCGGATATGTTGCGACAAAACAACAAATTATGGTTCATTTAGAGAAGAAAGATTGGTCTTTCTTTGAAAACCTCCACTGTGGACCGCTTTTAATCAGGCCGCATGCGCGATATGTAGACATGGAGATACGAAATCCTTTTCAAAGGAATAAACTGGTCTTATATTGGCCAAAAATGAAAGAAGACATTAAATATATTTCTAGCGCTTATAACAATTACATCTCTGCGCGATATCTAGATCAAATTGAAGAAGAGGTGTGTAAAGAATCAAACGGGACTCTTCCACAAAAGAAGGGGTTATTCTCTTGGGTTAAGAATAGAAGATGGTAAGAGCAAGAAGGCCGCAATAAAAAATACAGTCTTTATAAGACTGTATATATTAAGCAAATCCTGGTCGGGACGACAGGATTTGAACCTGCGGCCTTCTGCTCCCAAAGCAGACGCGATACCAAGCTACGCTACGTCCCGATTAATGGCGCGCTAGATAAGATTCGAACTCATGACCCCCACATTCGTAGTGTGGTACTCTATCCAACTGAGCTACTAGCGCGTGGTATCGAGCTAACTTATGTCAACTCGATAATTTACAGATTTGGAGGTTCCAGACGGACTTGAACCATCGATTATTGAGTTGCAGTCAACTGCCTTACCAACTTGGCTATGGAACCATATCTGCAGCGATAAGTATTGTATCACTGCATATTTTTTCTATCAAGAAAAGATTTATTTATTTTCTTTTCTCTTCTTTTTTAGTTGTTTTTTAAGGACTGAATTGACTACAAAATAGGCAATTAAACCTAAGCCAGAAACAATTATTATTATAAATAATGTTGTGGCCCATGTAGGAAGAGCATCACTTTTGAAGTTTTCCCACATCTTCATGACATATTTATTATTTTCTCCATAATCTTTCATGACCGCACAACGATTTAATGTCTCTTCTGTTGGGTATTGGCAGAAGAATTGTCTACCTACAGAAATGTTGTGTGTGCCGTCTTCGTTTTCATATGGTAAATAGCAATCACTATAGAAAACAGTGTCAATATTGTCTTGTAATTCGTCTAGTGTTCCATTGAAGAAATAAGATAAATCAACTTCTTCATATTCACTATCGACATCATTGACGATAAGAAGATCACGATAATATTTTTGAACTTCATTACCTTCGTCATCTTCAATCATAAGAGCTTCGCTATTAGCGAGTAAGTCTTCTAAGTTCTTTGGCTCTTCAACTGTGACAGTAACGAGTTCACCATTTTGTTCCACTTCTTCTTCATAAGGAACGAAATAGACAAGTTCTTCATCGTTTCTTGTTACGTCTCTATCTACTAAACAATCAGCATAATCAATTAATGCATAATCAGTAGAGTTAACAGAATAGATGGAATAAGAATTTTCGTCTTCATCAGTGTAACTGACTTCTTCTGCTCTGACGTCATACCATTCTCTAACTAAAGAAAGGATATCATCTCCTCCGATGAAAGAGGTATAACCTGTATACGCCATATTTTGGGCTGCATTAGCAGGATCGGATAAGAAGTCTAAGAAGAGATGAGCAAGTTCATATTGATCTTCACTTCTTGCACAATCAGGCATAATCCATGTATCCATCCAAACGTTACTGCCGAGTTCAGGAACTGCATAGCAGAGTTCGATTGGTTCAGATACTTCGTTTGGATCTTCAGCTTGATCCATAGAGTAAACTGCATCACCACTCCAAGCAAGGTTGATACCAATTTTCTTGGTGATGATATCTTGCTTACCACTATCGACTTCAAGACCGAAAATGTTTTTCTTAAGAGATTCTAAAGATTCTCTTACTTCATTAACTTGGTTTTCTTCACAGCGGTTAAAGACTAAGTCGAATTGAGCTTTGTACTCTTCTAAATTGATTTCATTATTAGCGTATTTAGTTGCTAATTCTTGGAATTCATCTCTATAGGTATATAAGACACCTAAAGCGTATGTATCACGCATAGAGTTCTTAATAGAAATAGTGCCGTTATATTTTGCATCCCAGAATGCTTCTACTGATTGCATATCTTCGATAACAGTCGCACTTGGGATATCTCCAAAACCTGGATATTCTGGGTTAAATAAGATACCTAAAGTGCCCCACATATATCCAACTGCATAGTCTTTGAGTTTAACAACATGGTCAACTACTCTATGTTCGTTTTCGTCATAGATTTTTTGAACTGCTTCAATGTTATCTAAACGATATTTGATGCTTGTCTCTCCACTTGATGAGAATTGTTCATAATTTGGAATGGTTAGTCCGTTTTGATATAAAGGGACTGCCATTTGAGCTGAGACAATCTTTTGAGCCATATAGTCACTGACGTTCATCAAATCATAATTTGATTTACCTGTTTGAAGTTCACTATAAAGGGTTTCGTTAGTGTCACTTGTATCATAGATAACTCTAACTCCATCATAATGTTTTCCATCAGCTTCTTTAGCTTCTAAGAAAGCAGCAACTGCGTCGCTCTTCTCAAATTGAATAACCAAGTCTTCTGGTTCTTCATCATCTTCTTGAAGATAAATATAGTCTTCAGAGTTAATTACTCTTAAGAGTAAATAATTGTCGCTTTTAGCGCAACTAGTGAGTCCGCTAGCAGCAGAGAACACTAATGGGGTAAGTAATAACCATTTAAATTTCTTGTTCATTAGAATCCCCTCCTAACTCTGACTTTTTTAGCTTGGTTATGTCTGTAAATAGAAATACCAATAACTGCGATAACAACAATGACAAACAAGATTGTAGTTAAAGCTCTTAATTCTGGTGGAATTGGACCTTTTTTAATCTTAGCTTGTACAAGGGTTGATAATGTTTCAATTTTCTTATCTCCAGAAAGAAGTCCACTACCACGAGTAAAGGCGGTAACGATGAAATCATCTAAAGATAATGTAATTGCAAGTAAGAATCCAGAGAAGACACCTGGCATGATTTCAGGAACGATAACTTTCGCTAGTGCTTTACTAGGAGAAGCACCTAAATCTAATGCAGCCTCGTATAAACTTGGATCCATTTGTTGTAATTTTGGTTTAACTGAGATGTAGACAAACGGGACAGATAAGCACATATGTCCAATTAATAATGTCCAGAAAGAGAATACATAAGTATTCACTAGGTTACCAATGAAGACAAACATAACTGTTAAAGAGAAGGCAACAACGATTTCAGCATTAA
>CAMOSZ010000037.1:0-8477 GCA_946625285.1 uncultured Caryophanales bacterium
AAACATGGGTTCCTCACATCAATTGAAAAAAGAAGCATATCCAACAATTTCAATTTCTGGTGTCGATGGCGCAAAAACGTTGAATTAATTAATTGGCTATACAATCACGCTGATTTAATAGGCGAGCCTCATATTGAAGAGGCTGCTGGAACTTATTATGGTAGAGATGATTATTTCATTGAAAATAGACCTTTTACTAGTGAAGAAACTATTGGAGATTATCAAGGCAATCATCCATATACCGGAATTGAAATTAAAAGTATTTCAGTAACATATAGTTGCTCTTATTAGAATTAATATAAAGTAAGTATAGACCTAGTTATTCTAGGTCTTTTATTTTACAAAAACCTTGTTATCAATTACCAAATTGATATACTAATATTTAGATTCAAACAAGAAAAAATGAATAACCAAGAAATTAATAAAAACTTAATCAAGTTTTGGGATAATGCAATTAAGCTCACCACAGAAGAAAAGAAAGAAGAGACTAAAGGCGATTACAAAGATTTAGCCCCTTCTAATAAGCTTTTTAACGCTGCTCAAGAATTAGGAAAATGCGAATATGTTTTAGATTATGGATGTGGTAGTGGCTGGGCTTCTATTGTTATAGCTAAAAGCGGTGCTAAAAAAGTAAGAGCGGTGGATCTAGGTTCTAACATTATTGACACCGCAAAGTTTTATGCGGAACTGTATGGAGCAGGAAATAATCTAGATATCTTAAAGATATCTCCTGATTGGTTTGAGACTGTTCCTTATGAAATATATGACGGAATTATATGTAGCAATGTTTTAGACGTTGTTCCATTAGAAACAAGTTTATATATCATCAAGGAATTAGCGAGAATCGCAACCAAAGACGCAAAAGTGATTATCGGATTAAACTTCTATTTATCTAAAGAAGACGCTGAAAATAGAGGATTAGAGTTAATAGAAGATAAATATCTTATTATTAATGGAACGCTTAGACTTTTAAGTCTAACTGATGAAAAGTGGATAGAATTATTATCTCCATATTTTGAGATTGAATCTTTAGAATATTTTGCTTGGCCAGGAGAAAAGCAAGAAACTAGAAGATTATTTAGATTAAAGAGAAGATAATATATAAGTATGGTTGCTATATTTTTTATCGGAGCATTAATTTCTTTATCAAGCATATTTGCCTTTTTTGGACCTGCAGAAATTAATTATATTTATGAAGGTATGACTGCGATTAGCATGTTTGATTATATTTTCATAAATCAAAATTCTTCGATAATCGTGTTGTTCCTTTTACAAATCCTTTTATCCGTTATTGCGATTGCAGTATTCGTCTTCATTTTTGTAAATAGAAATAGATTAAAACTCTTGTCAGTGCTTGGAATGCTTGTATCTTTTATCGCAATGATTGTCTCTTTCTCAATTAAGATGCTTATCGGGACTGATGAATTAGGCTTTGGCCCAGCGATGTATGGAGTCTTCCAACTCATTACTATTTGCTGCTACTTGTGGGGTCTTATCTCTATTTATACGAGAAAAAATTCGAGGATGAGCCAAGTAAGCGAAAGAGCAAGATTAGAAAGAAAAAACAGAAAATAATTACGGGGTTTCCCGTTTTTATTTTTCGTTTTACAAAAAATAATATTTTAGATTATATCTATACATTAAAAAATGTATTTGTAATAAATACAAATATCTTTTATCATAATTTCGAGAGAGATCATATTTATGCCGAGAAACGTGAAAAGAGACAATTTTTACGACCTCTTTTTTAAACAAGAAGCCGATATAAGTCTTATGGATTATTTAAACTCGTCATCTTTTGACGAGTGTTTTACTATCGACACAATTAACGATGAGTTTAGTCGACTATACCATGTTAGTGGCAAATATTACGCGTTAAGTAATATTAGTTCCACTAAATACTCAAATGTTTTGCAACATGCTTTAGCCAAAATTGTTCATCCTGATGATAGGGGTATCTTTATGGACTTAATGGACAATAAAGATATGTTAAAGAGACTCAAAGAGTCTAAAACCCCAAACTTCAGATGGGCAAGAATTAGATATCGCCTTCAAAACAACACCTTCCGTTGGGTTGAGCAGTGTTTAATTACTGGTCGAGAAAACGGAATTGAAGAAGGTGTCGTCTATAGCTTTATCTTTGATATCCAAAATTATAAAAATAGAGAAATGGGCGAGAAGATTGGTCAACAACTCTCCTCAGAAAACTACCATAGAAGTGAACTTACTGGTCTATATGATGAAAAGACATATCTTTTAAACGCAAAAGATATTATGGACCTTAATCCAAAAGCAAAGTACTGCATGGTTTCAATTGACATTGAAAACTTCAAGCTTTTTGATGAGTGGTATGATCGAAAAACTGGCGATATGCTTTTAGCGTCAATCGGAACAATTTTAAAAGAAGCTTCCGAAGAATTTAATGGTGTTGCTGGATATTTTGGACAAGATGACTTTTCAATTGTCCTTCCATATAAAGATGAATATATCCAAGAGATTTACGATAGAATTCGTAAATTAATGAGTGAAAAGGGATATTCAGTTGGTTTCTTGCCAGCGTTTGGAGTTGTTGAACTTACTTCAGAAACTGAATTAGTGGCAGCTTTAGATAAAGCGTCTATTGCCACTAGTAGAGCAAAGAAGGATATAAAAAAGAGAATTGTTAAATACGATCCAAACATGTATGAAAAAATCGCTAAAGAAAACGAAGTTTTGTCTGATTTCGTGAAAGCGATGAAAAGCCATGAAATTACTTTCTATTTGCAACCACAAACACGTCTCTCTACTGGAAAAATAGTAGGAGCAGAAGCTCTTGCTAGATGGGTAAGAAAAGATGGATCAATTGTCTATCCTGACCAATTTATTCCAGTTTTAGAGAAATACGGCTTTATCGGTGAACTTGATCAATACATTTGGGAAGAAGTATGTTCTTGGCTTAGAAAGTCTATTGATGCAGGACACGATCCAGTTCCAGTTTCTGTTAACGTTTCTCGAATCGATATCGTTACTTTTGATATTTATAATTACTTATGTAAATTAATTGAAAAATATAATTTACCACCTCGTCTACTTAAGATTGAAATTACTGAATCAGCCTATACTGAATCTTCAGAAGTGGTTGACGCTCTTTTTAAGAAATTAAGACAAAGAGGCTTCACTATTTTAATGGATGACTTTGGTAGCGGTTATTCTTCACTTAATATGCTTTCTAAACTTCAAATCGATGCGATTAAGTTAGATGCTTTATTCCTTGATTTAGAAGAGAAGAATTTCTCTATTGGAATTCACGTTTTAGAATCTGTCATCAATATGGCGAAGATTATTGCTCTTCCAATTATTGTTGAAGGTGTCGAATTAAGTGAACAAGTTAACTTCCTAGAGAATCTAGGAGTTCAATACGCACAAGGATATTATTTCTATAAACCAATCCCAATTGCAGAATTTGAAAAGATTGCCTTTAATGATGAAAACGTCGATAGAAAAGGATTCTCCGCTAAAGCTAATGAACAATTTAGAATTAGAGAATTCCTTGATCAAAACGTTTATAGTGACTCAATGCTTAATAACATTATCGGTCCAGTGGCGATTTACGCTTGGAGTGGAGATAATGTCGATATCGTGAGATTTAATCAACAATTCTATGAAACAGTAAATGTTCCTGATTTCTCTGAAAAAGTGTATGGCATTCAAAGAGTTATGCCTGAAGAAGATCGTCTCAAGTTGTATGAAACATTAAAAGAAGCGAAAGAAAACCGCTTAAATGGTTCTAAAGCATTTTTAAGATTCTATACACTTGATGGTACTTTAACATCTTATGTTATGTCTTATTACTTTATCGGTACTAGTGAAGGCGCAGATAGATTCTATGGTTCAGCAAAAAACATAACCGAATTAGTGGACACCAAACAAGACCTTGCTCTTATTACCAAATATTCTAACGATACGATTGTCTTTATTTCTATTGTTGACGGAAAGAAGAAATATAGAATTGCTGCTCATGGGCTAGAAAGTGTCTTAAATGTTTCTGCGGAAAGATTTGAAAAAGCAATCAACGCCGGAACGATTGATCCAAGAATTAAACCAGAAGATTATCAAAAATTCCAAGATTTCTATGATAGTGGTGAAAAAGAGAAAACGTTCCGCTTCTCAGTATCACTTCCTGGAAAAGAAGAACAAATCCCAATTCGCGCTCGTATTGTAAAAGTTGGCGATGAATCAAATAACGTCAAATACATTCTTAACATAGAATTAGCTTAATAAAAATTAAAACCCCATTTGATGGGGTTTTTGTTTTGTTAGTAAATTCAATTAGAATTTACGATTCATGAAAGCTTTAACACCGAGGAATTCAGCGTGTTCACCGAGTTCTTCTTCAATTCTTAATAATTGATTGTATTTAGCCATTCTATCGGTTCTACTTGCAGAACCTGTTTTGATTTGTCCAGCATTGACAGCAACTGCTAAGTCAGCGATAGTGCTATCTTCTGTTTCACCTGATCTATGGGAGACCATGCAGGTGTAACCGTTAGTTTGGGCAAGTCTAATTGCGTCGAGTGTTTCAGTTAAAGTACCGATTTGGTTAACTTTGATGAGGACACTGTTAGCAACGTGGCTTGTGATACCTTTTCTAACGAAGTCTGGGTTTGTAACGAATAAGTCGTCACCAACGAGTTGGATCTTGTTACCGAGTTTAGCGGTAAGTTTTGCCCAACCTTCCCAGTCACTTTCAGCAAGACCATCTTCGATGGTGATGATTGCTGGATATTCTTTGACAAGTCTTTCTAAGTATTTGATCATTTGATCAGTTGTCTTCTTGCCTTCTTTGGATTTAACTAAGTTATAAACTCCGTTACCTTCATAGAATTCAGAAGAAGCAACGTCCATACCTAAGAAGATTTCTTCTCCGAGTTTGTAGCCTGCTCTTTCAACTGCTTCTGCAATTAAAGCGAGAGGTTCTTTATTTCCGTGTTTGCAGCTTGGTGCGAATCCACCTTCATCGCCGACACCGGTTTCATAACCATGTTCCTTAACAACCTTTTGAAGGGTGTGGAAGATTTCAGTACCTGCTCTAAGAGCTTCTCTGAAGGTTGTAAATCCTGCTGGGATGATGAAGAATTCTTGGAAGTCAACGCTACTTTGTGCGTGTGCGCCACCGTTAATAACGTTCATACATGGTGTTGGGATAACTTTTCCGTTTGTTCCACCGATGTAACGGTATAAAGGCATCTTTAAGCTTTCAGCGGCAGCTCTAGCAACTGCTAAGGAAACACCGAGGACAGCATTAGCGCCTAAGTTTTTCTTGAATGGTGTACCATCAAGTTTGAGCATTGTAGTATCAACAAGAACTTGATCTGTGGCTTCTAAGCCAATGACAGCTGGAGCAATCTTGGTGTTAACGTTTTCAACAGCCTTTAAGACTCCTTTACCACCAAATCTCTTTTTGTCACCGTCTCTTAATTCAAGAGCTTCGTTTTCACCTGTGGAAGCACCTGAAGGAACGATTGCGCGGGCTCTAGTTCCATCTTCAAGCCAGACTTCTACTTCAACGGTTGGATTTCCTCTACTATCGAGGACTTCGCGACCATGAACTTTACAAATTTTAGCCATTAGTAATAATCTCCTTTTTAATGTCCGTGTTTATTATATACAAGTATTAAGAAAAAAAGAAAAATTTCTTACTTTTTCTTATACTTTTTGAGAATTTTTGATGATTTTATGTATTTTTTGGTCCTTAAATGTTACTTAAGACCATTTCTTTAGCGTATTCTAGTTGTTTTTCACTAACTTTGCCATCAGATATCATTAAAGCAATTTCATAGATTTTTTCATCTAATGAGAGCTCTTTGATAGATGTAAATGTACGGTTGCCTTTTACTTCTTTACTAATCTTAATGTGGGAGTTAGAAAGTGAGGCAACTTGTGGTAAATGAGTAATAGTGATGACTTGCGTATTTAAAGAGATTTCTTTAATTTTGAGCGCGACTTTTTGAGCGATTTCTCCACTTATACCAGTATCGATTTCATCAAAGATGACAGTGGAGATTTTTTGTGACTTAATGAATAAGACTTTAATGGCGAGCATGATTCTACTCATTTCTCCACCAGAAACAACTTTGGATAATGGTTTTAATCCTTCTCCGATATTAGTCTCAATATAGAAATCAATATCATCGATTCCATTTTCATTAAAGATAGATAGTGACAAATTGTTATCTTTCTTTTGAGTGTTAATGACAATTTTAAAGATTGATGATAACGATAAGTCTTTGAGATTATTCATCAATTCTTTTTCGATATTAAGAGAGACTTCTTGTCTCACTTTACTAAGGTTAAGTGCATATCCATAAGTCTCATCATATTGAGCGGATAATTCATCCCTTTTCTCTTTTAGAGAAATATCTAAGTCTTCATTAGATTGAAGAAGCTTTTTTAAAGTTTCTTGATATTCGATTAATTCTTTTGTGTCTTTTCCGTATTTCTTTTTTAGCTGAGACAAAGAATTCTTTCTTTCAATAAGGTCATCTAAACGTTTTGGATCATAATCTAATCGATCAGTCTTTTTAATAAGATCTTCATAGATTGCTTCTAACTCATAGTAGTGGTCATTAATTTTTTCGTAGACTTCTACATATTCACTTTGATATTTAGAGAGTTTATTAATGTTTTCTTTAATTGAATAGATATCGCTTAGAGAATCCTTTTCGATAATCTCTTTGCTCTCTTGGAGGAGTTCATAAATCTTATCGAAGTTATTAAGGAGTTCAATCTCTTCGTCGATTTCTATTTCCTCTCCCTCTTTTAAATCAAAAGAAGTGAGTTCTTTTAAAGCGTATTCATAAGAATCTCTTTTCGCTTTGATATCGTTAATTTGATTCACTAAAGATTGGTATTCTTTTTCTTTTTCTTTGAGTTTCTCTAAAGAAGAAAGATAAATATCTTTATATTCGTTAATTAAATCGTATTTAAAACCATCAACAATGTCGAGGTAGTTCTCTTTATTGAGTAACTTAACCATATCAAATTGTTCATGGATATCAGCGAGATATTTAGCGATTATCTTAAGTTCGTTTAAAGAGATAACTTTTCCGTTAACACGAATGACATTTTTAGTGTTAGAGATAGTGCGGTTAACTTCAACTTTGTTATTGATGTGTTCAATATCTAGACTATCTAAATAAGCACTTAATCTTTTGTTATTAAAATAAAATAGGCCGGTAATGGTTGCTTTTTCTTCTCCGTTACGAATCATTTCAGAATTCGCTCTTTCTCCTAATAGGAGAGAAATGGAATCGATAATTAAACTTTTACCAGCGCCAGTTTCGCCAGTTAAAACTGTTAATCCATTTTTAAAGGAGATATTGACATCTTCAATAATTGCGAAGTTTTTAACTGATAAATTTATAAGCATAAAAATATATTATCCTAATTTAGATAAACTAAATAGGAAAATTAGAAATCTGAATCGATCATGTGAGCGACTTTATACGCTCCAATGTCGTTAATTAAAGAACTGACAAAGCCAACTAAAAGCATAATTGGAATGTTGACTAACATTGAAGCAAATGCTTTAGCAGGAGTGTCATATATTCCTAATATAAAATAATTAAATAAAGTTAAAGCGGGAGTAATAGCCACATAATAAATCAAAGTAATGATAAGAGTGGCAAGTAAACGATATGGCATATTTCCTGTATATGTATCGTTTCTAACGTGGAATAAAGCAGTGAACCATCTTCCGATTTTAGTAAGTGGAACAAACATTCCAACACACATTGCAATAGTAAATCCGACTAAGAAGTTATAAAGCATATTAAGCCAGACAATACTATTAAAGTTAATAGTTAAAATACCTGATTCAAAGTTTGTTTGTCCGATAATAGATGCTGCTAAACATAAGAAGAAGCAGACTGGGATATTGCAGATAAGACAATATACAAATGTAGCTAATTTTATTCTCATAACTGCCTTATTCTATATATTTAAAAATCTATTTGCAATAGGAATATCGCTATTAAATAAATAATTCTTTATTATTTAGTACTTTTTTTGTAACATTTTAACGAAGTATGAAAAGTTTTGATTATTATTTCTTTGATTTTGATGGCACATTAGTGGATTCATATGACTCATTAGAATATGTTTTTGAAGAAGCATATTCTTTAGTGGGCATCACTGTCCCTAAAGGTTTCACTCTTCGACTTATGAGAGTCCCTCTATCCGTGGGATATAAAGAGCTTCACGCTCCTGAAACAGAAGAGGCATATAAGATTTTTGGAGAAGCGATTATTCGACTCCTTGATGATCCTCACGCATTAAGACTCACTAAGATTTATAGCGACACAATTGAAGTGCTTAATACTCTTAAAAAATCAGGCAAAAAATTAGGAATTGTTACTAGTAACAACCAAAAGCATGTTAGAGAAGTGTTGCATTACTTAGGTATCGATGAAAATATCTTTGAATTAATTGTCGGAAAT
>CAMOSZ010000038.1:0-25444 GCA_946625285.1 uncultured Caryophanales bacterium
ATAGAATCGACGAAGACACCTCTGGAGTTTTGATGGTGGCTAAAAATCAAAAACTACAAGAAGCTCTTCAAGATAAATGGAATGACTTAGTGAAATCACGTGGATATATCGCTATCGTTGATGGAATCTTAGAACAAAAAAGTGGCACTATTAAGTCCTACTTAAAAAAGAATAGCCAAAACATGATGTATTCATCAAAAAAACCGGGTGATGGACAATTATCAATTACCCATTACAAAGTAATCGCAGAGAATGGTAACTACTCCTTATTAGATGTCCATATTGATTCTGGTAGAAAAAATCAAATCCGTGTTCATATGGGTGATATTGGTCATAATATCATCGGTGATGATAAATATGGAAATCCTACTAACCCAATCAAAAGGCTTGGTCTTCATGCCTATGAATTAGAGTTAGTTCATCCACTAACGGGAAAAACAATGAAATTCACTGCTCCTACACCTAAAGAATTTTTCACTCTTTTCCCAAACGTGAAAAAATAATCAGATATTTTTTGTTTTGATAAACAAGCCCCTAAAAGTATAATCAATGTAGTATGATGACGAACAAATACTTTAAATCATTTTTGAATAGTGCAATTTCAATTTTGCCAATTGTGGCAATTGTTTTTGCTCTTTCTTTATCTGGTTTTGCTCCGATTAATAACAATGACTATGTCATGTTATCTATTGGTGCAACCATCATGATTTCTGGTTTGTCATTCTTCCAAATTGGCGCTCAAAATAGCTTAATTCGAGTTGGCGAATATATGGGTGCTTCTTTATCTAAGCAAAAGCGATTAATTGTCGTTATTATTTTTGCTTTCCTATTAGGAGCGTTAGTAACATGCGCTGAACCAAGTATCTTAATTATGTCTAAACAAGCTGGTTTAAACCCAATCTTGTTGATTGGTGCAATTGCAGCTGGAGTAGGCATCTTTGTTGTTATTGGTATTCTTAGAATTATCTTTAGAAAATCACTCAATGTTTGGTATTTAGCCTTCTACCTACTTGTTTTTATGCTTATTTGCTTACTACAAGTTGATGAAGCTAACCACGCTTTCTTACCGTTTATCTTTGATGCAGGTGGGATCACTACTGGCAGCGCAACTGTTCCATTTATCTTAGCTCTTGGCGCTGGAGTTGCTATGACTCGTGGTGGTAATAAATCAAAAGATAGTTCCTTCGGTTTAGTTGGTTTAGCCTCTATTGGTCCTATTCTAACGATGGTCATTTTGATTTTAATTAACTCTTCTGGATTCCATGAATATACAGTTCCAGAAGCTGCTTCCCCTGATTTATCTTTAACGGTTGATTGGGGTTATATTGGATCTAAGTTCTTAGATGCTTTATTACCTAAAGCAAATTATTCAAGCATGGGATCAATGGTTGAAGTTGCTATGGCTCTTTCCCCAATTTTAGTTATCTTCTTCATTTATGAAGCAATTTATATCAAGTTATCAGCGAAAAAAGTCCTTTCATTATTAAACGGATTCCTTGTTTCATTTATTGGTTTAACTTTATTCTTAACTGCAGTTGGTTCTACGATGTCTCCAATTGGATTAAAGGTTGGACAAGAACTCGCTAACGAACCAGATTGGTTAGTTATCATTATTGCTTTCGTTATTGGTGCGGTCACTATCTTATGTGAACCTGCAGTCCATGTTTTAACAACTCAAATTGAAGATATGTCTAGTGGCCAACTTAAAAAGGGAACTGTACTCATCACTCTTTCTATCGGTGTTGGTGCCGCTATCTGTTTATCAGTTATTAGAGCAATCTTCAAATTCTCAATTATGTGGTACATCATCCCTGGATATTTAATTTCATTAACAATGATGTTCTTTGTTCCAGATTTATATACAGCGATTGCCTTTGACTCTGGTGGAACAGCTTCTGGTCCAATGGCGGTAAGCTTTGTTTTACCTTTGGTAATCGGTTTATTCTCTTCCAAAAACGGTATTACACACGGAGTAGAATTCTATGATTCTGCTTTTGGTGTTGTTTCTATGGTGGCTTTAACTCCTATTATGGCAATTCAACTATTAGGCTTAGCGAATAAGTTCCAGACTATCCATGCCTTACATGTTGTCAGAGATCAAATCCACGATGTTCGTAATAACGAAATTATCCATTTCAATTAAGGTGTAAAATATATCTATGGCGGAAAAAGAAAAGAAAGTAGTTACAAAAACTAAACCTGCTCCAAAAAAGCCTACTAAAGCAGCTAAAAAGGAGAAAAAGGAAGTTGCTTCTATAGAAGAACAACGTCCTGCTTTTGAAACGCGTGACGATATTAAAAGATTAGTGTTATACACAGTTATTGTTCCACGTGGACAAGGTGACAATATCATGCGTATTTTTAAACTCAATAAGAGTTCCGCTCAATTCTTAAAATACGGTGAAGGAACAGCGAGTAATGCGATTAGAGATATCTTAGGAAGCGAAGATACTGGAAAAGATATTGTCTACTCCATTGTTAGAGAAGATGCAGTGCCAGATATCAAAAAAGAATTAGATGTCTACTTCGTAGCAAGTAAGAATAATCGTGGTATTGCGTATACAATTAGATTAACTAGTGTTATGGGAGTTAAGATTTATAAATTCTTAACCCAAACTGTAAGGGGGTAAAACTTATGGCAGAAAAAGAAGTCAAAAAAGAAAAATATGAAGTGGTAGTCGTTATTGTTAACGAAGGCCACTCAGACAAGGTCATGGACGCGGCTAGAGAAGCAGGCGCTAGAGGTGGCACAATTGCGCACGCTAGAGGAAGCGGAACTAAAGACATTGAAAAGAAATATGGCATCGTTATTACCCCATCTAAAGAAATGCTTTATATCCTAGTGAATGAAAACATTAGAGATAATGTTATGGCGGCAATTAATAAGGCTGCGGGATTAGACACTATGGGGCAAGGCATCATTTTCTCTTTGCCAGTTGAAAATGTCTCTGGTTTAAAACTTGATTAATTCGTATAAAACTTGATTAGGGAACTTAGTTGTTCCCTTTTTTATTATACATAGTATAATTTAAACGTATGCGCAAGAATTTTATTACATTAGGCCTATTAGGCATTTTAGCTTGCTCCTCAATTGGGATGGCAGCTTTTTCAAATAGCAAATCTAACTATTCAGAAGCATTTTGTTATTACACCAATCATGATGGAGATACGTATTATTCCTCTATTAGCGATTCGTTAGAAGGAGACAATTTATTAAGAGCGCTTCGTAGTCTTAACGCTACTAAGAGAAAAAATACAGTGGGATATTCCGGTATGGGTACTTCCCCATCTGGACAATTCAAATATACAGATTATGATCCAAATTCTGTTAAATATGATAGTAACGGTCAACCTTATGGCACTAAACTATTAACTTTCTATTCTAGTAACTCCGCAACTAGTGGAATGAATAGAGAACATGTTTGGCCAAAGAGTCACGGAGGCAACTTAGTTGAAAACGATATTCATATGCCTCGACCAACATTAAATGCAGAAAATGGAAGTAGAGGCAACTCATTCTACGTTGAAGGAAAGTGCAACCAATCTAGTGGATGGGATCCAGCAATGGAAGATTTTGGAATTGAATCATATCGTGGTGATTCCGCTAGAATTATTTTCTACTGTGTAGTTGCGTCTTCTTCGTTATCTCTTATTGAAGCTGATTCACATCCAACATCTAACAAAAATAGAGATAACTTAATGGGTAGATTATCTCATATGCTCAAATGGAATTTAAAATACCCTGTTCAACAAAGAGAACAAAATAGAAATGAAGGTGCTGAATACCTCCAAGGAAATAGAAACCCATTTATTGACCATCCAGAATATGCATGTCGTATTTGGGGTAATACAAACGCTGAAACTAAATCAGCATGTTCTGGTTATTATCACGAAAAAACTTTAGTGAGCATCACTATTGATAATCCAAAAACCGAATATCAAATCAATGAGAAATTTGTTAAGCCAGATGTCATTGCTCATTATGATGATGGAAGTACTCAAAACGTGAAAGAAAGCGCCTCTTTTAGTGGATTTGGTTCTACAACGTCAGGACAAAAGACTATTACAGTTACTTATGAAGGAAAGACCACTTCATATACGATTAATGTTATTGAAGCCCTACCACCAGCGGTTACAAAACTAGAAGTTACAAACCCAGTTAAATCTCATTATTATATTGGAGAAGAATTTGTTACTCCTATTGTTCAAGCTACTTACGAAGATGGAAGCGTTGTTGATGTTTCTAATAAAGCAACATATACCGGTTTTGATTCAAGCGAACCAGCTAATAAACAGACTATTACAGTAACTTTCGAAGGTGTCATTACTACTTATGATGTTTTAATTACCAAAAGACCAAGTGAGGATAATCCACCTCAAAACAATAATGGGTGTGGAGGAAACGTTGTCACAACAAGCGTTACAATCACATCACTATCCTTTATTGGCGTTGCTTTTATTACTATTTCTTATCTGGTGAGAAAAAAGAAAAGAGAAGAATAGGCAAGAGGATAATTAATACTTTTCAAATTCAAAAGTAATATAATTATATTATCAAGAAAAAGATAAAGGAGATCTTATTATGGCAGTTAAAAAAGCAAAACCTGCTCCAAAAAAACCTGCTGTGAAACAAGCTGTTCCAAATAAAAAACCAGCAGCAGCAAAGAAGGAAGAAGTTAATTTCCGTACCTATCACTTAGTTAAAAGAGCAGATGGTAAATGGGAAGTCAAGTACGCGGGAGGACAAAAAGCAATCAAGCTATTTGATACTCAAAAAGAAGCGTTAGATTATTCCAAGAAGATGGCGGAAAACCAAGATGGCAAAGTCTTAGTGCACAACTCAAAAGGTGCAAACAAAGGCCGTATTAAGAAAAAATAATTTAATAAAGAAACACGAAGGCCCATACGCGTGACGTTATGGGTCTTTTCTTTTGACTTTGCCTTAATAAAACTTGAACTAACGAGAATAAAATAGTAAGATAGTATTTAGGAAAACGATTTCCTAACTATCTACAGGTTGGGAAGTTATTTACTCAAAACATAACGAGGAATATTTATGAAGAAGAGATTTATTAACGCTTTGTCTACTTTATTTGTTTTAGGCATGCTTATTGGTTGCTCTCCAAAAGGCAATACCCCATCTGGAGAAGGTGGAGGCGGAGGAGGAACAATCATTGATCCCGTTGATGAATCTTTAGACTCTATTTCTGTAAATAATCCTAAAACTAGTTACACTCAAGATGATGAATTTGTTAAACCAACAGTCATCGCAACTTATAAAAATAATAAAACTAGTGACGTAACATCTAAATCCACTTTTAGTGGATATGATATGTCTAAAACCGGTAATCAAACTGTTACTGTTAGTTATACAGAAGGCGAAATTACTAAAACCACTACTTACGGTATTAACGTTAATGCTAAAGTCATTCCTGACCCACCAAAACCAGTTACTATCACTATGCAATTCGCAAACTTCTATGCGGATGGCTCATGGATGAAATTAACATATGATAATGATCCATTTGCGGTAACTGGGCATACATATTCTTATTTAAAACTTAATGGTAATAAGTTAGCCGCTACTGAAGTTGATAATCTTCCTGATGGAAAATACGTTAATGTTCATGTTAGCACTGACCAATTAACCGATTACTTGTTTGAGTGGGTTGATGACGCTGGAGAAACCTATTTCTCATTTAAATATAGTCACACTCCTGTTACTCCTGATCCAGGACCAACTGGTGACGCTAAACTTGCGTTTAAGATGTTCTATGGTGATGGACAGTGGATGCAACTTTCTTATGAAGTAGATCCATTTGCGATGACAGGCCACACATTTAAAACATTAAAACTTAACCATGAAGAAGTTATCGGCAACGATATTGATAATGTTGCTGGTGGCAAATATTTAAATGTTCACGTTTATAGCGATAAATTACCTGAATATTTCTTTGAATGGTATGACACTGATAACGTTTTATATTGTTCTTATAAATACACCAATAGCGGTGCTGGAGGAGATACTCCTGGACCAATCGATCCAACTATCACAGATGATTTAGGAGAAGATGAAACAAGTTCTATTCCAGTAGGCACTAATGCTGACCACATTAGCATTTTAGGAATTGATAATGTTAATTGGGCCAAAGGACAATATTTCGATGTCTTTAATGGTGTTGCTGCTACTTCAGACGGCAAAGACATCACAAACTATATCGAAGTTAATGGAAGTGTTAACTATGGAAAAGTTGGCACTTATGAACTTGAATATGTTATCCAATACGGTAACTCCAATATGAGTTATACCCGTACAGTTACTGTTACTGAAGGTGACATTAGTAGAGATACATCAACTCACACTTTAGATGTACCTACTTTACCAACTTCTGAAAGAGGAAGTATTGCAAGTGGAAACATTTATATTCCTCATCCTGCTAATGCCTCAAATATTGATAACGAACTCAAAAATAGGGCACTTCCTACTAATACTTGGTACTCTGGTATGTTTGCGCCTAATGGCCAAAGTGTTACTGGTTTATTCGCAAATCAATATCGAACAATGTTCACCGGAAAAGGATTCTCTATCACCGATATTAGTAAGGGAATGGTTGAATCTTATCCAAATGATTTTGATGATTTAACAAAACAAAAGATCACTACTTTCTCTAACTTTGGTATCGATATTGATCACTTATATGTTTCTAATCCATCTTTATCAACTGGAGCATCTATTAACTTGTTAAGTTATAGTGATAACTCTGCAAAATTTGGAGTAAGAAACGCTAACTCTAACGCTGATGAGATGGTTATGTCTATTGCTCAAGGCTCACCATATTTAGTGTTTGAAAATAACGGAGAAAAAGCATTTAACTTAGACTTCAACTACTACGGCAGTGTTGAGAATTATAACTACTATGATTTAAATGGAAATAAATTAAATTCCTTATCTTACACTGGTGAAGCAATTATTGCAGAACTCGTTCATGTTCATAGAGGATATGAATTTAACTTAAGTGGTATTGGAGCAGCTTTCTATAGAAATATCTATTTCTTAATTAACGCTCCTGAAGGATCTAGTTTCTCCATCTCTCATAAGTTACATCCAGATAAATCAAAGATGGATTCTATTACCTTGACTCCTAAAGACAGTAACTATATCTCTATTGCCCCACTTGGAGATGGAATCACTTCTGTTTCTGCTTCTATCAATATGATTAAGCGTTTACATAAACATTCTTACGCAGTTCAAGATAGAGCAAATTCATCTTACAAAGTGAATCATGCGACTAATGTGATTGAAACAACATTTAGAAGCAACGTTCATCGTTTGAATAAAAATAATAAGAGTAATGTATTATATACATTACAACCTCATCAATATAAGAAGACAGACGCCACTATTAGTAGCTTCTATATCTCTTCTATGAGAGGCAAATTAAGATTTACTCAAGCTAAAGAATTTAAGACATATCTTAACTTCAAAGGCTTATTACCAAGCTTTGCTGTTCCTACCGGTGATAGTGAATTCACCACTAACATGATTTCTTATTTAAATATCTTAGACACTAATACTAATTACGATGGTGTTTATGATAAAGAAACCACCGAAGGAAAAGATGATCCACTTGATGTTAATGAGCCATATTGGAATTCAAAAGCTATCTATCCACTTTCTCAAGGCTTAATGGTTGCTTCTCAACTTAATCAAACCACATTAGTGGAAAGTTTCATTTCTAAACTTAGATATGTTTTAGAAGATTGGTATAAATATGAAGGTGAAAGTGATGATAGATTCCTCTATTACAATCAAAACTGGGGAAGCTTATACACAAATAATAGTAACTTTGGCGTTAATGAAAGATTAACAGACCACCATTTCACATATGGTTATCTCGTCTACGCTTCTAGCGTTTTAGCGATGTATGATTCTTCATTCTTAGGTCAATATCAAAGTGTTATCTCTTTATTACTAAAAGATTATTTCAACTATGATAGAAATAATGTTTCATTTCCATATATGAGATGCTTTGATTCATATAATGGCCACTCCTGGAGTGATGGATTTGGAAACTTTAGAGATGGTAATAACCAAGAATCTACAGGTGAAGCACTTAACTCTTATACTGGTGCATACTTATTCGGTCTTGCCACTAATAACCAAGATTTAGTGGATGCATCCATTTACGCATTTACCACTGAATTATATTCAGTTAAACAATACTGGTTCGATTATGATGAAGATGTTTGGTATAACATCAATATTCCAGAGGCTGCTGGTATTCACGCTCTTGGTATGGTGTGGGGAGGAAAGAACGAACACAAGACATGGTTTGGTCCTTCTCCAGAATTCATCTATGGTATCCAATGGTTACCAACTGGTGAATATCTATCAAGCTATGCTTTAGGTAGCTCTGAACAAGAAATGCTCACTAAAATCTATCAATCCATGATTGCTAGAAGAAAAGGTGAACCACTCACATGGTTCTCCAATATGTGGAGTATTGAAACTTTAACAAAGAACAACACTGCTTCAAGTAAGTTTGATTCATCAAAGATCTTAAATGATGATTATCCAAACGAATTAGTGGGTGCTTACCTTATGGTTAAGGCCTTAGAGAAATACGGAACTCACTCAGACACTGACTTTATGGAAATTGAAAACCAAGTGTCGTGTTCCGTTTACCAAAAAGGAAGCACAAAAGTCGCAATGGTCTGGAACGCTTCAGGCGTTAATAAAACCATTAGAATCCATGTTGGTAATACAGTCGTCACAAAGACAGTTGCCCCTGGATTAAATAGTTATTCTTTATAAAATAAAGAAAAAAATAAGAACTAGATTTGACTCTAGTTCTTTTTATCTGGTCTAGTTTAATTCTTGATGATTCCTGATAAATGAATAATATTATTTTTAATAATATATATTTCACCGAAAATATAAAACAAACTCTGTTTCTATTGATGCTTAAAGATGAATTTGGAAGTTAGTTCTAATAGATTGTATCCAATAATCAGTGATACAGGAATGTATCTTATATAGAATTTTGCTAAATCTATTTCTTCAAAGAGAGAGTTTAATCCATTTATTTGTATTATTAATGAGACTAGCCAAAAAATAGCTCCGAAGAACATGAACAAATTAATACCATTTTTGATTGTTGATTTTGTTTTCAAAAACACAAGAATGGTGACAATAATAAATGTTAATGTGGAAATTCCGTAAAACACATCATACGAAATGATATATGGAGCAGGATTAAAAGTTAGGAAATAGTGAAGTATTTCTGCACTTTTCTTGGCGATTGCTAATAGAAACATTTCGTGAGCAAAACGCCCAGATACGTATATTAGAGAAGCAATCACAAATAGTTTAAATACAGTTCTTTCTTTTTTTATAAGGATGAATGTTATTCCAACAAGAGAAATGGCGGCACCAAGTCCTAAATGGATAATATTGATCCACATATCAGAAAGCACTAACCCATGGAACACATTTACGCTGTCATAAGGTGTGGGCTCGTTATAAGTTGGATATAATTCTTGAAGTGCCGGAATACAATTAACCCATTCAAGCACTGTGATTGTAACAAAAGTCAGGAAAATAGTTGTGATAATAAGCAATAACGTTTTTTTTCATGGACATTACTATTATCTAAAAAAGAATTGAATAGAGCAAGAAAAAAATGTCAAATTACTTTTTGTTATTAACTTTTTGTTTAGTTCATTTGCACAAATTTAGTAAGTTGAATCATTAGCGGTTTGCGGTAGAGAAAACATTCCACGTTTGATTGTGATAATTGGCAATAGAAGGTAAAAACTATTAGACTACGAAAAACCACCGGAGTGCCGGTGGATGTTTCTTTTATTCGTTTTCTTGGGCTTTCTTAACGTGTGCTTCCCATTTCTTTCTTTCAGCAGTGTTAAGAATCTTCTTTCTCATTCGATAAGTTGTTGGGGTGATTTCCACTAATTCGTCCGCGTTAATATAGTCTAAGCAAGCTTCTAGAGATAACTTTTTAGGAGTCTTTAAGACGACTGTGTTGTCTTTGTTAGAACTTCTAACGTTTGTTAAGTTTTTCTTTTGAGTAACATTAACCGCTAAATCGAAATCGTAACGGTGTTCACCAACAATCATACCTTCATATACTTCTGTACCTGGATAGATGAACATTGTTCCTCTTTCTTCGGTGTGTTCAATTGCATATGGGGTGGCTTGTCCTGCTTCTACAGAGACGAGAACTCCAATTGTTCTTTCTCCAATAGAAGAAGAAACAACTGGGCGATATTCTTTGTATGTATGAGAGATAATGCCATAACCTTTGGTTAGAGTCATGAAATTGGTCATATAGCCGAGTAAACCACGGCTAGGAATGACATAATTAAGGACTGTGACTGTTTCTTTAGCGTCCATATTAACGAGCTCTCCATTGCGGTTTCCGATGGTGGTCATAATATCACCAACGAATTCGTTAGGTACGTCGATTGTTAAATCTTCATATGGTTCGCATTTTACTCCATCAATTTCTTTGATAATAACTTGTGGTTTACTAACTTCGAGTTCGAAGCCTTCTCTACGCATATTTTCAATTAAAATTGAAAGGTGTAATTCACCTCTACCAGAAACGATCCAACTTTCAGTGTTTGGAATTCTTTCCACTCTTAAGGCGACATCTCTTTGAGTTTCTCTAAAGAGTCTCTCTTCAATCTTACGAGCAGTTAAGAGTTTTCCATCTTTTCCACTGAAAGGAGAAGAGTTAGTACCAAAAGTCATTTGTAAGGTTGGTTCATCAAGTCTAATAAGTGGGAGAGGTTCTACGTGTCCACTTTGACAAATAGTTTCTCCAACGTTGATATCAGTTAAGCCTGCGACTGCGACGATGTCTCCAGCGTGAGCTTCTTCAATTTCTAATCTCTTTAAGCCTTGGAAACCAAAGAGTTTTAAAACTCTAAAGTTTGTAGTGCTTCCATCTAATCTAGAAACAGTAACGTTATCGTTAACTTTGATAGTTCCTCTTTTGATTGTGCCGATACCAATACGACCGACAAAGTCGTTATAGTCTAAAAGGGCAACTTGTAATTGAAGTGGGGAATCTTTGTCCATATTAGGAGCGGGAATTTCATCGATAATTGTTTGAAGGACAGCGTCCATTCCTTCTACTTGTTTAGAAGGATCTTCATCGTAAGATGATGTCCCTTTTAACGCGGAAGTATAAACAGTTTTGAATTCTAGGAATTCATCAGGGGCTCCTAATTCAATAAATAAAGTTAATACTTCGTCTAAAGTTTTTTGAACATCGATGTTCGCTCTATCGATTTTATTAATAACTACGATTGGTTTTACATGTGCTTCTAATGCTTTCTTTAAAACGAATCTTGTTTGTGGCATGGTGCCTTCAAAAGCATCCACTAATAATAAGCAGCCATCCACCATGTTCATAATTCTTTCCACTTCACCACCGAAGTCAGCGTGGCCTGGAGTGTCTAAGATATTAATCTTAGTGTCGTGATAAATAATCGAAGTAGTTTTGGCTAAGATAGTAATGCCTCTTTCTCTTTCGATATCATTAGAGTCCATTGCTCTATCTGATAATTCTTCGTTTGCTCTAAATGTGGAGGATGATTTTAATAGTTGGTCTACGAGTGTAGTTTTGCCATGGTCAACGTGTGCGATGATTGCGATGTTTCTTGTTTCCATATTTCTTCCTCCTTAATAAAAAATCTTTTCTAGTTTAGAAAAGTAGAGACATTATTTCAAGAAGATATTTAAGAAATAAAAAGGAAGTCGATTATAACTCCCTCTATTTCACTAAATCTTTGATTCGATTTTTTCTTATCTTATAGATGTCAGAGACAACATCAATTGCGTCTCTTTTAGACATCCCTTTATTTATAAAATAATTGACCTTATTTAAGACATCTTCATCGGTGAATTCTTCTTCACTTTTATTGCCTTCAACAATAATGACCATCTCTCCTTTAAGAGTGGATTCATCAATATTAGTTAATTCGCTTAATGAAGCATAAATCTTTTCTTCATTTAGTTTAGTTAGCTCTCTTTGTAGAGACACTTTTCGATCTCCTAAGACATCTAACATTACTTTTAATGTAGTTTTGATTCTATGAGGACTTTCATAAAAACAAAGGGTTTCTTGCTTGTTTTTAAGTGTTTCTAATTCGCTTCTTGCTTCGTTTTCTTTGCTAGAAAGGAACCCATGGAAATAAAAATGTCCAGTATCTAATCCAGAAGAGACTAAAGCGTTAATAAAAGCACTGCTTCCTGAGATAACTGAAACTGCAATGTCATTTTCCACACACATCTTTGTGAGTATATATCCAGGATCGCTTATACCTGGGTAACCCGCATCAGACATATATGCGACTTTTTTACCAGCTTTGATTTCTTCAATTAGTTTTGTGGATGCTTCGACTTCATTATGCTCTCTTAAAGAGACGAAATTCTTTTTGATATTAAACTTGTGAAGCAAATCAGAAGAATTTCTTGTATCTTCTGCAGCGATTAAATCCATCTCGTTAATTATTTCAGTTGCGCGTGGAGAAAATTCTCCAAGATTTCCAATTGGAGTAGCAATTAAATATAAAACTGGATGAGTGTTATTGAATGATTTAACGCGCTTCATTTTTGTTATTGTTCTTTTGCTTGTTGTTTTGATTGTTTTGAGGTTTATTATTGTCCTTATCATCTTTTGGTGGACGTGGACGATAATGAGTTTGTTTCATAAACTCTTCAAGCGATAAAAATTTAGAGTCATCTGGGTTATCAATTTTAACCATCTTTGACACTACATTAACAGCGGTAACTTCATACTCAACTTTATCGATAAAAACTTTAGTGCCAACAGGTGGGAAACCCTTCTTTAATTCAGTATATGCATCGTCTTCATATTTAAGGCAGCATAAGAGCTTTCCACAGTGACCTGAGAGTTTAGGAATATTAATGGCGAGCATTTGGTTTTTAGCCCTATTGATTGAGATTCCATCAAACTCATTTAAGAAGGTTGCACAGCAAAGTGGAAGGCCACATAAACCAACTCCTCCAATGAGTTTTGCCTTATCTCTACTACCGATTTGTCTAAGTTCAATTCTGGTGTGGAGTTTAGCCGCTAAAATCTTTAAGAGTTCACGGAAATCTACTCTTTCATCTGCGACATAAGAGAAGATAACTTTGCTCTTGTCTAAAGTGTATTCGCATGAGATTAGATTCATGTCTAATTTCATATTATTTACTTCATTTTTACAGATTTCTAAGGCAATTTTGGCATCTTTTATATTATTTTCATGTAAACGTAAATCAACGTCATTTGCCTTTCTTAAAATAGGTTTTAATCCAAGTTCACGATGATATTGTGAGATATCAATTGGATCAAAACAAATCTCTCCAAGTTCTGGTCCGTGAGTAGTTTCTACAACTACCTTATCACCAGGTTTTACTTCGAGATCTGAGAAGCCAAAAAAGTATGCGTGAGTGGAGTAGTGAAACTTAACTCCAACATAACCTTTGAATTTATTTAATGAATTTTCTTCCATAGAGATTTACTCCTTCATGAGATTGATAATTAGGTGGTCGATTAATAGACCAATATTGACGTTTAGATTGATAACATTTCTTGTTTTTAATATCTCCACAAGCGAAGATTGAACATGAGGTAATTTCGTGGATAAATTCCTTAAAATTTCCTCATAGAATTTTAGGCTGATTTCTCGATTTAGTTGAACGTTAAGAACATCTTCGTAAACTTGTGATAATAAATCGACAAAAAACCTTAATTCTTCTTTAGTTTTGATAAGCGGAACGATGTTAGTTTGAGAGTAATAGACAACGTCTTTTCTATTACCACCACTCATAACATCTAATAAACCATTAAGAGCCTTTTTAGCTTCTTTATAGTTGTCGCTTTCTTCCTCATCCATAAGGAAGTCATAGATGAGTTCTCCATCGTTATAGAAATAAGATAATAATTCTGCATCATCTTGTTCGACTAATAACCCTTGAGCGTCTCTAATGACTTTATCTCGAGGCATACTAATTAAAGGCAAGACTTGGCAACGACTAACGATGGTTGGGAGGATGTTATTAACATTGTTAGTAGTTAAGAATGCATAGATTTCACTTTCAGGTTCTTCTAAGAATTTAAGCATTGAGTTAACTGCTTCCACTCTCATGTTTTCAACCTGGTTTACAATGTAAATCATAATGCCTTTGGTTTCAAAGGCGGTCTTTTCAAATCTATTCTCAATGTTAAGAACATCTTCTTTTTTAATGATAGCTTTGCTACCGTCTAGTTTGATGATGTCTGGATAGTTGTCACTATCGATGCGCATGCATGTAATACAGTTATTACACGCAAGGGGAGATGGATCATCACATAGAATTGACTTTGCTAAATATTGAGCGACCTCATATAAGGGAGTACCTGGATTACCTACCAATAAATACGCATGCGAAAGAGTGTGGTTTTTAAACGCATTAACAAATGTTTTGTATATTATTGGTTGATTCTCTTCTAAGTACTTTCCTATTTGCATAGTCTATTCATAATTGCCTCTAAAGTAGCTTTAGCTACTTCATCTCTAGATTGAGAGGCATCAATAATTACATAACGGTCCGGATATTTCTTTGCTAAAGCGAGGAATGTATCTCTAACCTTGTTATGGAATTCAAGTTTTTCTAAATCTAAACGATTAACTTCTCTAGAGGCATTACTAGCAATCCTTGCTAGTCCTACTTCTGGTTTGATATCAAAGAGTAAGGTCAAATCTGGCCAAGTGTTTTCAGTAGCGAATAAGTTAACATTTAAAACTTCATCCACTCCTAATCCTCTAGCGCCTCCTTGATACGCTAAAGAGGAATCTAAGTAACGGTCACAAATAACAATCTTGCCTTCTTTAAGTGCAGGCCAGACTTTCTCTACTAAATGTTGACGTCTACTTGCAGCATATAAAAGTGCCTCAGTACGTGGGTCCATACTTGTATTTGCTTTATCAAGGATGACATTACGAATTTGTTCAGCGATAGGTGTACCACCTGGTTCACGTGTACGAACAATTTCATATCCCTTTTCTTGTAAAGCTTTCACTGCAGCTTCAACTGCGGTAGTTTTTCCTGATCCTTCAGGTCCTTCAAGAGTGATAAACATATAAGAAACCCCCTAAATCTTATGACGTCCTTCTAATGCTTTGGATAATGTTAATGGATCTACATAATCGAGATTTCCTCCGATTTGTAGACCATACGCTAATCGAGTGACTTTAATGTTATATTGTTCGATTAGCTTTGCTAAATACATTGATGTTGTTTCTCCATCAACAGTTGGATTAGTAGCGATAATCACTTCTTCGAAATGACCTTCTTCTAATCTTTTTAAAAGTGCATTGATATTGAGTGCTTCTGCATTCATTCCTTTGGATAAAGATAATTCACCATTAAGGACATGATATTGTCCGTGGAATGAATCGCTCTTTTCAATTGAGATAACATCTTTTGGATAAGAAACCACCATGATGATGTTTTCATCTCTATTTTTGTCATCACATATATAGCAGCCATCAATATCTGTAATCATTCCGCATGTTGGGCAGAAATGAATATTCTTTTTTAAGTCTTTTAGTGATTGGGCAATGGAGTCTAAGTCTTCTTCAGAGAAATCTAAAAGAGAATACGCCATCCTTTCAGCGCTCTTTTTACCAACTCCTGGGAGTTTATAAAGATTCTCTATTAAATTATCTAAAGACTTCAGTCTTTCCATAATTAGAAACCGAATCCGCCTTTACGACCGGTAATTCTTTCTTCGATTGCGTCTTTCTCTTCGTCAATCTTTTCAAAGAGTTCGTTTAAACCAGAGACGATTAAATCTTCAATCATCTCTTTGTTATCTGGATCTAAGCCATCTTTTTCGATATCAATCTTTTGGATTTGTCTATTTCCTAAGACGACAATTTCCACTAAGCCAGCTTTGCTGACTTTGAATTCTTTTTTATCGAGTTCATCATAAGCCTTTTGAAGTTCTCTTTGCATCTTTTGGGCTTGAATCATCATTTGTTGCATTTGGTTCATAAAATTATTCTCCAATAAAATCTAAAGTAATGTCTTTTGCCTTTGGTAGTCTTCCAATTTGCAAAAGGTTCATATATAGGGATTGTAGGTCCACTGATTTATTTCTACTGACACCATAGATGAACATTTTCCTATGGAAAATATGTTCGATGACAGTTTGTAACTCTGCTTGCATATCTTTGCTATTAACTTTTTCAGCAAGTTTAGGCATCGCGTATTCTAAGACAACAATATTTTTGGAGGCCACTAATGGTCGACCATCAATTAATAAGGTTGCTGCTTTTCCTACTACTGGATGAGTGGCTAAGCGTTTGATGTTTTTCCAACCATCAAGCAACTCTGCTTTAATTTCTTTTTTAGAAACCACCATGACGTTAACCATTAAGGAATCATCGATTTCAAAGCTATCTTCTTTTTCTGCATCTTTAAGATAAATAACGTTGTCATTAATAGTGATATCGCCTTCTAGTTGTGGAGATTCTTCTTTCTTTTCTTCTACAACAGGTTTTGCTACTTCTTTTATAGGTTCTGGAGTAGAAATATATGTAGGTTCTTGCTTCTTTTGCTCAACAACAGGTTCAGCTTTTGTCACTTTTGGAGTGGTCATAACTGGTTTGACTACTGTATCTAAAGAAGTAAGTTTGATTAATGTGATTTCAAAGATTGGATTGATAGAAGTGACGTTCTTATAATCCTTGACTGTGTTCATTAATATATCAATCATTTGGATTGCTAAGTCACTAGGAATGTTTCTAGATAATTCAGTAGCTTCTTCTTCGTTTAATGCTTCTAAATAATCCTTATTTGCGGAAGAGTTAAAGATAACAATATCCTTAAGGATAAGAAGAAGATCTTCGGTTAGTCTTTTGATATCTGTTCCTTTGCTAACATAGTTATTAAGTCTAGAAAGGACATCGCTCATATCGTGATTGATAATGGAATGAATCAATTTGATTTTTTCTTCCTTGCTCTCAAGAGCAAATATAGAAAGAATGTCATTAACATTAAGTGTATTGCCAGAGAACGCTAAAACTTTTTCTAATATAGAAAGAGCGTCTCTCATTCCTCCGTCAGCGAGTTGAACAACGAGTTCAACAGCCTCTTCGTTATACTCAACTCCTTCATTTTGAAGGACTGCTCTTAATCTTTCTTTGATATCTTTTTCGCTGACTTTGTTAAAGTCATATCTTTGACATCTACTTAAGATAGTTGGAAGAATCTTATGTGGTTCAGTGGTTGCTAAAATGAAGATTACATGTTCTGGTGGTTCCTCTAATGTCTTTAATAAGGCATTAAATGCACCTGTAGATAACATATGAACTTCATCGATAATATAAACCTTGTATTTACCTAAAATGGTTCCGTATTTGACTTTGTCAATTAATTCACGGATTTCATCAACACCGTTATTGGATGCAGCGTCTAGTTCTAAAACATCTGGGTGACTACCTTCGGTGATAGCGACACAGTTCTTACATTCGTTACATTGACAACCTAAACCATGTTCACAGTTAAGTGCTTTGGCAAATAATTTTGCCATTGTGGTTTTTCCAGTTCCACGAGGACCTGCAAAAAGATATGCGTGAGCGATTTTTCCAGTTGCTAACGCATTTTTTAAAGTTTTAACAATATGTTCTTGTCCAGCGACCTCTTCAAAAGTCTGAGGACGATAAGTTCTATATAATGCTTTATACGCCATAAATTTACCTGTTAATAAGTATACATTAGAGTTTCAAGAGTTTGAAGAACTTAATAGAATATTAACGAATAATTTTTTCGTTCTTCTTATAATATTAATATTATGGTATAATCTACCAGGCAAAAGAGGTATTTATGGAAGAAAGCATGTTTCAACGACTCACAGTCGCAACTAAAAGATTAGAAGAAATCGATCAAGAATTACTTGATGAAAACACTGTTAAGGATATTAAACACTTTAGAGAAATTTCTAAAGAAAGAGCAGTCTTAGAACCTCAAGTTGAGGCTTTTAATCGTTACCAAAAATACCAAGCTGAATTAGAAGAAGCTATCGAAATGGGAAATGATAGTGATCCAGAATTATCCGAAATGGGTAAAGAAGAGGCTAAAAGACTAACTAAAGAATTAGAAAACCTTGAAGCAGAACTTAGAGAACTTCTTTTACCAAAAGATCCTAATGATGATAAAAACATCATTGTTGAAATTAGAGGTGCTGCTGGTGGAGATGAAGCCAATATCTTTGCAGGCGACTTATTTAGAATGTATACAAGATACGCAGAAGCACAAGGATGGAAAATTCAAATGATGGATCAATATCCTTCTGAAGCTGGTGGTTTCTCCCAAGTATCATTCATGATTAAAGGCAAAATGGTGTATTCCAAACTTAAGTTTGAATCTGGAGCACATCGTGTTCAAAGAGTTCCTAAAACTGAAGCTAGTGGAAGAATTCACACAAGTACCGCAACCGTTTTAGTTATGCCTGAGGCAGAAGAAATTGATGTTGAAATCAATCCAAACGACTTACAAGTTGATACATATCACTCTCAAGGTGCTGGCGGACAAAACGTTAACAAAACTGAGTCCGCTGTCCGTATTACACACATTCCAACTGGTATTGTTGTTGCGTGCCAAACTGAAAAGTCTCAAATTCAAAACCGTGAAATCGCTATGCAAATGTTAAGAGCAAAGATGTATTCCACAATGCTTGAAAAACAACAAGAAGAAATTGGAAACGAAAGAAGACTTAAAATCGGTACTGGTGAGAGAAGTGAAAAAATTAGAACTTATAACTATCCACAAAACCGCGTTACCGATCATAGAATTGGTTTCACTATCCAAAAATTAGATAGAGTCATGGAAGGGGATTTAGAAGAAATTATTGAAGCCTTAATCCACTATGACCAATCTCAAAAAATCGCAGGTGAGAACTAATGACTTACCGTGAACTTTATTTCAATTTACAAAAAAGAAAATCTAAATATTTAAATAACACTGCAATAAAAACTCTCCTTCAAGACGATGGAAATTTTTCTGATTTTTTTAACCTTATAAATCATTTTGATGAACAAGCTAAAAACATAGATAAAATTGAATCCAATATTGTTAGAATTGAAGCTGGTGAACCTCTTCAATATGTCCTTGGATATGCGTTTTTTGTTAACTCAAATTATGTTGTAAGTAAAGATGTACTAATTCCTAGACAAGAAACAGAAGAGCTTGCTGTTGCTACCTTAAAAACGATCGTGAAGATGTTTGGAAAAGAACCAAAAATTAAGATTGTTGATATCGGAACTGGCTCAGGAATTCTCGGTATCTATCTTAAAGAGTATTTTCCAAATTCAAGTGTGATTTGCACCGATATTAGCGAAAATTCACTACAAATTGCAAAAATTAACGCAAAAAATCACCATGTAGAAATAGATTTTAGACAAGGTGATATGTTAGAGCCAATTAAAGATGAAAAAGATGTTGCAGTTATAATTTCAAACCCTCCTTATATTGGAGACAAATCCACTGTTGATCCACAAACTTTGAAATATGAACCACACCTTGCTTTATTTGCTACACCTAAAACTAAATACTATGAAATTATTATGTCTACTATCGATTCACAAATCCTTGCAGATAAGTATTTGTTAGCTTTTGAAATAGGTGAAGATATGGAAGAAGAACTAACCCACTTAATTGAAACAAAATATAAGGGAATTATGTACAAGTTTGAAAAAGATATTTATGGTAAAACAAGATTCCTATATATCATTAAAGATGAAGGTATTACTTATGTTGCGTAAAGATTTTGAACTTGCTAAAAACGCATTAGATAAATCACAAGTTATTGCGTTCCCAACTGAAACTGTAATGGGTTTAGGAGTCTATTATAACGACTTTGAAGCATATAACTTATTAAACAAGATTAAATGCCGTCCAGAAGACAAGCCATATACTTTAATGCTTGGAGATGTTAATGACATTTCTAAATATGCTTATATTGATGAAAGAGCAGCAAAAGTAATTAGAGCTTTTATGCCAGGAGAAATTACTATCTTACTTAGAAGCCAAAATGTTCCTGATTATGTTACTCATAAAACAGGAATAATTGGTATTAGAGTTCCTAATTTAAAAGAATTACAAGAGTTCTTATGCTATATCAAGACTCCACTACTTGTTCCTAGTGCGAATAAAAGTGGTGAGAAACCAGCGTTAAATAGTGATGAAGTAAAACACATATTCTTAAATGAATTAGGATATATATTTGAAGGAACTGCTAAAGGGGGAGTGCCATCTACCTTAGTTGACCTTACAAATAAAGAAGTTAAAATTTATAGAGAAGGGAATATCAAACTAAAAGATATTCTTGATGTTATTGAAAAGGAGTAAAACAACTATGAAAATTGCAGTCGGAAGTGATCATGGCGGATTAGAATATAAGAACGCTATTAAAGAACACTTAGAAAAACAAGGACACGAAGTTATTGATGTTGGAACATATTCAAAAGATAGTTGCCACTATCCAATTTATGGAGAAGGTGTTGCTAGAAAAGTAGCTTCTAAAGAATGTGATTACGGTGTGGTTGTTTGTACTTCTGGAGAAGGCATTTCCATCGCCGCTAATAAAGTTAAAGGCGTTAGATGCGGAATCGCATATAACGATGATGTTGCTAGATTAATGAGACAACATAATAACGCTAATGTCATCTCATTTGGACAAGCCTTTATGTCTTTAGAAGATGTTCTTAGAAGAGTAGATATATTCTTAAACACCGAATTTGAAGGTGGAAGACATCAAACTAGAGTCGACATGATTTCTAATATCGAAAAGTAATAACGATAAAAAAATATAAAATTAGACCTATTATATAGGTCTTTTTTTGTATGAAATTTTCTCAATTAAAAAAATCAGTTTTTCTTCCTCTTTATTAATATGTAGGGATTTTAATGGAAAGCCATACATTAAAGCCCGCAACAAAAAAGATAGTTTAGTTTTTGTGGTGTGCGGATCCCCGGAAACACGAAATCTATAACAGAAAGGAGTAATTATGAGCAAGAAAAAGATTTATAACAAACATTTAGAAAGAGGAAGATTTTATATACATAGTGACGGACATGGTGGACATCCAGCACTTCTTTATAAGAAGAGCGATAAGAAAAATATCTATTTTATAGTAGTATTTACGTCTTCTTCGGGTCCAAAAAGAAAACAGCTAAAACACAGCATTGAACCTATTAAGATAAAAGTGTCTTTTGTACATAATACACCAAAGATTAGTTCTAGGCGTGAACTAGGTAGAAATCCAATGAAGGGATTAAAAATAGACAAAGAAGACAAGCCTCTTATTGAGACTATAAAAAGAAAAAAATGATTCACAAGACCACTTAATGATCTCCATATGCGAATCACTACATATATTAAACCAAAAGGAAGGAGATGATGCAATATAGAAACTTGTAAATGTCCAATACGTGGCAAATATTATAAAAACGTAAAAATAAAAAGCCCCGTTAATGGAGCTGCACAGTTTCCTGTGAGTCGGCATCAAACTAGTGATGGCCACGACCATAGTCACATTTAACCAAAAACATACAAAATAAGCAAGAAGCAAATAAAAAAAACAAGGATAAACCTTGTTAGTTGTTTTGGACTCCATCGACACATTATGTTTCCCTCTAGTGTTCTAGGCGGGTGTCATCACTGCTTTAGTTGAGTTTATTAAGCAGCTGGTGTTCTGTGGTCATTAATCACAAGTTGCCTTGTTCGCCATGTCTGGTGCCGGTCCTTACGCATACAAGTCCTAACTCTGCAACTGGTAATATCGATTGATATCAGTGAGGCTATTACCATTGAATCTATGATTCATAAATAAGCGATCTAAACATAGATTTATTTAACAATCCCGACTAGGTAATCAACGTCCCTATGATCGCTTGCCATACGGCTGTCTATTATTAAAACAAAACAAAAGAATTAATGCAATATAAAGTCTATTGAAAAGAAAAAAATGATTCACCAGACCAACAATGGATCTCACCTGCGAATCATTGCATATATTAAAGCAAACGATAGGAGATAAATCAATATGGAATCTTACAAATGTCCTATTTGTGGCAACACCGATATACATTCTATTGGCTACTTAAATGGCAAACCTTACTGCCGTAGATGTGTCTCTTTTCGTGGTGAAGAAGTAGAACATAAACCATCATATCCTAAGAAAGCACCTATCCATCTTGAATATGAACTATCCTCAGAACAAAAAGAATTATCAGATAAACTTGTTGAGAACTATAAAAAGGGAATAGATAGTTTAGTTTTTGCTGTGTGTGGATCTGGCAAAACAGAGATTGTTTTAAAACTGATTAAATATGTAATAAATTGTGGCGAAAAAATAGCGTTTGCGTTGCCTAGAAGAGACGTATGTATTGAATTATATAATAGGTTAAGAAATGTATTTAAGTTTAACAAGGTAATAAGTCTATATGGTGGTCACACAAAAGAAAAAGAAGGCGACATTATTGTTTTAACGACGCATCAATTATATCGATATAAAAATTACTTTTCTTGCATTGTTCTTGATGAGATAGACGCTTTCCCATTCAAGGATGATCCTGTACTGCACTCTATGTTTTTTAATTCTCTTAATGGCCATTATGTAATGATGAGCGCAACTCCATCAGAAGAAGTAATAAAACATTTCTCAAAAACAGGGAAAGATATATTGAGATTAGAGACGAGATTCCATCGCCACCCTCTACCTGTTCCTAAGATAGTTATTGGCAATGAATTCACTATGTTTTTAAAGCTCATCTATTACATTAATAAATATAAAAAGAGCAATAAACCTGTCTTCATATTCGCTCCAACTATCAAAGAATGTGAATCGCTTTACAAATTAATTTCTATATTTGATAAAGGTGGTAATTATGTCCATTCGAAAAGACAAAATCGAAAAGAAATTATTCAAGGGTTTCGAGATGGAATATATCGATTCTTGGTTACTACTTCAGTTTTAGAAAGAGGCGTAACGGTGAAGGATTTGCAGGTAATTGTGTATAAATTTCACACTTTTGTATACGATAAAGGCACTTTAATTCAAATAGCAGGACGTGCCGGAAGAAAACTAGATGCCCCAGAAGGAGAGGTGATTTTCATTGGCAAAGAATTTACTAGAGAAGCTCAAGGAGCAATCGATAGCATTAACTCCAGCAACAAGGCATTGCAAGATATGCTTCAAGGAAATAAATGATCATTCACTTTATAATTCCTTTAATCCAAAAAGCATTATATGTGAGAACTGTTTCCGAGAGTTCAAAGCAAAGTTCAAAAGTTTTAGAATTGGATCTATAAAGTGCTTATCTATCTATGATTATGATGAGACCATTAAGAAGATACTTTATACATTCAAAGGCTGCTATGACTATGAACTCAAAGATGTGTTTTTATCTAGGTATCTTACATATTTAAAACTGCTATATCGAGGATACATAGTTGTCCCTGTTCCTTCTAATAAAATTGATGATACAAAAAGAGGCTTCAATCATGTGGTGGAAATCTATAAAAGTCTAGGACTACCTATGGTGGATGCTTTAATAAAAGTGAAGAATGAAAAGCAATCGTCTAAATCTAAAAAGAATAGGTTAAATATTGATACAGTTATTGTCGGACAAAACCTTGAAAAACTATATGGGAAAAAAGTATTGATTGTCGATGATGTTTATACGACTGGAGCAACAATGCACAAGGCAATTTCAGTGATAAAAGAAGCATCTCCAAAACAAATAAAGGTGCTTGTTATAGCGAAAACTATAGATCTAAAAGATAGAAAATAAGAATATTGGTCAAATTGTATTAGGTAAATCTAATACATAGATGGTATATTTATTAACGGACACTAAAATTCTTTTAAAAAAGAAAAGAAATCGGAGGTATATCAGATGGGATTTTTTGACAAGATGGCCATTAAACGCTACGCCAAAATAGCGGATAAAGTAATGGCACTCGAAGAAACCATGAAAGCTTTAAGTGATGAAGACTTAAGAGCGAAAACCGTTTATTTTAGAGAACAACTTTCGCAAGGAAAGACTCTCGATGATATTAAAGTTGAAGCATTTGCTGTTGCTAGAGAAGCAGCAAGAAGAACAATTGGGGAATTCCCATATAAAGTTCAAATTATTGGTTCATTAGCGTTACATGCTGGTGATGTTGCAGAAATGAGAACTGGTGAAGGTAAAACCTTAACCGCAACCATGGCTGTTTATCTTAATGCACTTGCAGGTAATGGTGTGCACGTTGTTACCGTTAACGAATACTTAAGTGAACGTGACGCTAACTGGATGGGCCAAATTTATAGATTCTTAGGACTCACCGTAGGTGTTAACCTTAGAACAAAAACCACAAGTGAAAAAAGAGAAGCATATTTATGTGATATCACATACACCACTAACTCTGAATTAGGATTTGACTACTTAAGAGATAACATGGCAACCGAAATGGCCTATCGTGTCTTAAGAGGTCTTAATTTCTGTATCGTCGATGAAGCCGACTCAATTTTAATTGATGAATCTCGTACCCCGCTTATTATTTCCGGTGGCGCACGCGCTAGTGCCTCACAATATACAGTCGCGGACCGTTTCGTTAAAGCATTAAAGAAAGACGTTGATTTCTCTGTTGATGTTAAAGAAAAGACTGTTAACTTAACTGATTCAGGTAACGCTAAAGCGGACAGAATGTTTGGTATCAAAAACTTATATGATCCAGAATACGCTGATTTAGTTCATAGAATTCATAACGCTCTTAGAGCGAACTATATTATGGCTAGAGACGTCGATTATTTAGTCGATGCTGAAGGACAAGTTCAAATCATTGACCAATTTACTGGCCGTGTTCTTCCAGGAAGAGAATGGTCTGATGGTTTACATCAAGCTGTTCAAGCCAAAGAGAACGTTGAAATCAAACAAGAAACCGTCACAATGGCGACTATTACATATCAAAACTTCTTCCGTCTTTACAAGAAGATGGCAGGTATGACTGGTACCGCTAAAACTGAGGAAGAAGAGTTTAGAAAAATTTATAACATGCGCGTTGTATGTGTACCAACCAATAGACCAATCCTTCGTTATGACGCTATTGACTATGTTTATGCGCATAAAGGACCTAAATTAGCAGCCCTTGTTAAAGAAGTCAAAATCAGACACGAATTAGGACAACCAATCCTTATTGGTACTGTCTCGGTTGAATCTTCCGAAGAGATTTCTAAATTATTGCTCGAAGCTGGTTTACAACATGAAATGTTAAACGCGAAAAACCACGCTCGTGAAGCTGAAATTATCAAAGATGCTGGTAGAAAAGGATCTATCACTCTTGCTACTAACATGGCAGGTCGTGGTACTGATATTAAG
>CAMOSZ010000039.1:0-5288 GCA_946625285.1 uncultured Caryophanales bacterium
ATTGCCATTAAAGATTTCATCAAAGATCATTCTGAATTTATCTCTACGGTAATTTGTCCATTCTCCGTCAAATAAGGAATCCATAATCGCTTTGATACGATAATCATTGTTATACATATCCCAAGGAGAATAGGAACCATTATTAACCATTTCTTCAACTTCATTAGCTCTTAAGCCAAAGATAATCGCATTTTCTTCTCCAGCGTTATTAACGATTTCAATATTCGCACCATCCATCGTGCCTAAGGTAATTGCACCATTCATCATAAACTTCATATTTGAAGTACCACTAGCTTCTTTACCAGCAGTAGAAATTTGTTCAGAAATATCTGCAGCAGGAATGATTAATTCCGCTAAAGAAACCCCGTAATTTTCAATAAATACGACTTTTAAGAATGGTGAGACATCTGGGTCATTATTCACTACTTCAGCAACCGCTAAGATTAATTCAATAATCTTTTTCGCGTATACATAGCTAGGTGCAGCTTTGGCGCCAAAGATATATGTATGAGGATAGATTCTGAAGTTTGGATCAGACTTCATTCTTTGATAGAGATAGATGATATGGAAGACATTCATCAATTGACGTTTATAGGCGTGTAGACGCTTAATTTGAACATCGAAGATGGAATTCACATCAACATCAATTCCGTTATGCTCTTTAATGTATTTAGCGAGTTTCTTTTTATTCTCAAGTTTGATGTCTTGAAGTTCTTTTAAAACTTTTGGATCATTTTGGAATTTCTCAAATCCTTTAATCTTATCCATATGAGTAATCCAGCCTTCACCAATCTTGCTAGAAATCAATTTAGCTAAACGAGGATTGGAATTAACTAACCATCTACGATGGGTAACTCCATTAGTCTTGTTATTAAATTTTTCTGGCATGTAATGGTAGAACTCTTTAAAGGTAATATTCTTTAAGATTTCTGTGTGTAAAGCAGCAACTCCATTAACTGAGAAAGAAGCATAAATCGCTAAGTTAGTCATATGGATTTGACCATCTTTAATGATATTCATCGCATGTCTTTCCCATTCAGAGACACCATTATTCATCATTTCAACATTGAAACGACGGTTGATTTCTTCAATAATCATGAAACAACGTGGAATAAGTCTTTGGACATAATTAATTGGCCATTTTTCAAGAGCCTCCACCATAACTGTGTGGTTTGTATAAGCCATACATTTAGTGACTTCATTCCAAGCATCATCCCATTCCATATCGTATTCATCTAACATGATTCTCATCATTTCAGGAATAGCGAGAATTGGGTGGGTATCATTGAGTTGGAAGACATAGTCTTCATGAACGCCTATTAAGGTACCATGATGTCTATAATAAGAATTTAAAGCACTTTGTAATCCAGCAGAGACTAAGAAATATTGTTGTCTAAGTCTTAAGATACGTCCACTTTCAGTGGAATCATCTGGATATAAGCCGTGGCAAAGCTCTTCTAGAGCGACACAATAGTCGGAGAAAGAAGTATATTTTGGAAGTGGCTTATTTGATGGTTCAGCGTTCCATAATCTGAGTGTGTTAGTAATATGGTTTTGATAACCAATAACTGGCATATCATAAGGAACCGCTCTTACGATTAAAGCGTCAGCGGTTTTAATACCAAAGGTGCCATCTTTCTTTTGATAGCTTTCTGGATGTCCGTAGAACTTAACTTCAACCGCGTATTTTGCTCTTCTAACTTCCCAAACGTTTCCGTTAGTTAACCATTGATCTGGTAACTCTCTTTGCTTTCCATCTGCAATCTTTTGTTTAAAGAAGCCATAAGCATAACGAATACAGTTACCGTGGCCAATATAACCTAAAGAGGCAATTGAATCTAAGAAGCAAGCTGCTAAACGGCCTAAACCACCATTGCCAAGACCAGCGTCACTTTCTTCGTTTTCTAAGGTATTGATATCAATACCTAATTCTTCTAATCCTTCCTTGATAATGTCATATAAACCAAGGTTTTGGATGTTGTTGTTTAATAATCTTCCGATTAAGAATTCCATTGAGAAATAGATTAAGCTTCTTTTTCCTTGGATAGACTCCATATGAGTCTTACTCCAGTCAACGTTAGCGTAATCTCTAATCATTTCTCCTAAGATGGTGTATTGCTCATTAGCGCAGCTATTAGCAACATCAACACCATATCTTTGAAGTAAACGGGCTTGGAATTCATTTTTAAAGTCTTTCTTTGATGCAAACATATAACAAACTCCCTTTTTCTATTCTTTTGGTGGAATGTATTCTTTGTCTAACTTGAAAATCATCGCTCCAAAAGAGGCAAGTTTAATGGTGATATATCCAGCGTAACTTCCTAAAGGTGCACCGTTATACTGGTTAGCGCCTCCATAAACGTCTTTATCACTATTAAAGATTTCAACATATGTGCCTTCTTTTTCTACAGGTATTCCAAATCCTTCGTAGAAGTTAGGCGTCATATTATAAACAAAGATTAAGGTTTCTCCATTTACTCTACGAGTAAAGGCAAAAACACTATCGACATTATTATCAACGATAAGCCACTTGAATGTCTCTGGATTATGTTCCCCAATATACATCGCTGGATGAGCGCGATAAATGAGGTTTAAATCATGATATAAACGAGAAATAGAATCATGGGCAGGGAATTGTTTTAATTCCCATGGTAATGATTTATTTTCGTTCCATTCATCAAATGATCCAAATTCATTACCCATGAAGTTAAGTTTCTTTCCTGGGTGACCAAATTGATAAGTAATTAAGTTTCTTAATAACGCGAATTTTTGATAATAATCTCCCCACATCTTATTTAGAAGTGTGCCTTTTCCGTGCACTACTTCATCATGAGAGAATGGAAGCATGAAATTATCACTATAGAAATAGGCCATAGAGAAAGTTAATTTGTTATGGTCATATTTCTTATAAACTGGGTCTAAAGCATAATACTTTAATGTGTCATTCATCCAACCTAAATCCCACTTATAATCGAAGCCAAGTCCGATATCAGTGCCTTTAGTGACTCCTGGATAATCACTGCTATCTTCTGCAATCATCATCACAGAATCATGAGCAATATGCATTTTACCGTTTAAACGTTTAATAAATTCAATCGCACCTTCATTAGTGCCATTTCTTTTATCGCCGTTATAGAAAATAATGTTACTAACCGCGTCGATTCTAATTCCATCAGCGTGGTATTTTTCTACATAGAAATTAATCGCACTCATAAGGAAAGAACGAACAGGATCTTTACCTAAATCAAACTGTAAGCTTCCCCATGGAGAAACGCGATACTTATTTCCGTATTCAAATAAGTGGGTACCATCGTAGTCTTTAAGTGCCCAACTATCATTAGCAAAGTGAACTGGAGCAAAATCAATAATTACTCCAATACCTGCTTTATGTAATCTATCAATAAGAGACATGAGTTGGAAAGGATTACCATATCTAGGATCACAGCTATAGAAACCGGTTGCTTGATATCCCCAGCTTCCTAAAAATGGATGCATCATGATAGGCATGAACTCAACATGGGTATAACCCATGCCAGTTACATAAGGGATTAATTCATCAGCGAGTTCCTCGTATGATGAGAATCTTCCTTCGTGGTTTTTAAGCCAACTACCAACATGCATTTCATAAATTGACATAGGTTTGTCAAAGTTACGATCTCTTGTCTTTAAGAATTTAGAATCATGCCACTTAAAATTTTCGATGTCGAATAGTCTAGAACAAGTTCCTGGAGCAACTTCACTAAAGAATGCATATGGGTCAATTTTGTCTACATATACTCCTTTCGCATTTCTAAAGTGATATTTGTAGGATTGATAATTTTGAAGTCCTGGGATGAAAATCTCATAAACACCACAATCATCAATCTTGTTCATTTTGTGGGCATAGACACTCCAATCATTGAAATCTCCAATAACTGAAACATCACTCGCCATTGGTGCATATAATCTAAAAACTACACCTTCAACACCATCTCTTTTTTCAAAGTGAGCGCCAAAGTATGTATATGCATCAATGCTTTGTCCCATTAAATAGTCGTAAAGTAATCCGAATGCCATACAAGGTCATTATACAATAATGAATAAATCTCTGTTAAGTGATAACTAGAAAAATAATAAAACAAAAACGGATATTTATTCATATCCGTTAATAGTCTAATTATCTATTCAAACCACTTAAAGTCTGGATATTTAACTTCGTTAACAAACGAGAAATCCGCTAATTTCCATGTCCAGTTAGGATCTCCAACTGTTCCTGGATAATTCATTCTCGCACTATTGTCATATTTAAGCACATCTTGAAGCTGGAAGATAGTCATAAGTGAAGGAATTGTATAAATGTATTTAACAATCTCATCATATAACTTCTCATCAAATGGAACATTTAATCTTTTGGCAATGAACTCTTTTTGTTCATCATTTAGATTAAGGAACCAACCGTAAAGTGTCTCATTATCATGTGTTCCAGGATAGACTAATTGTCTATTAGTGCTTTCGTTATTTAAATCAAAGATGGTGAATTCACAAATGAACATTCCTGGAAGATTATAGTGGTCTCTAAGTTCTAATACTTCTGGTCTAAGATCACCTAAATCTTCAGCGATTAAATTGATGTTTGGATATTTCTTTAGTAAGGCATCAAAGAATTCTTCTCTTGGTCCAATCTTCCATACACCGTTTCTAGCAGTCTCTTCTCCTGCAGGAATGACGTAATAGGTATCAAAGGCTCTAAAATGGTCAATACGTAAATAATCACATAATGAGGCAAGATAACCAATTCTATTCACTAAAAGTGAATAATTGTCTTGTTTCATCCTATCGAAGTTATAGATAGGAGTACCCCATAATTGACCAACATCAGAGAAGGCATCCGGACCAACTCCACCAACCTCAAATAGCTTGTTATCAGGACCGATTTGGAATTGATCTCTATTAAGCCAGCATTCTACTCCATCAAAACCAACGTAGAATGGCATATCACAGATAATCTTAACGTTTTTCTTTCTCGCGTATCTAAGAACGCGTTTCCATTGTTTAAGCGCTAAATATTGGAGGAAGACAACAAAGTTAATTTCTGTTTTATATCTTCTTGGTGGTTTGTTATGAGTTTTAAAATAATCTAAATATTCTATGTCCCATTCATTCCATGTTTTGTGATCATTCATTTCTTTAAATACTTCAAATGTTGCGTAGTCACTAACCCATGGATTTTGGGTTTTAAATTTATGAAGTGTCTCGCTATGGTTTTTAATAAATTTACGGTAGGCAAGATATAACTCTCTTCTTTTGAA
>CAMOSZ010000040.1:0-4895 GCA_946625285.1 uncultured Caryophanales bacterium
AATAATAGCGATAAATACCATTCCAAGTATTTCCATTCTCCAAGAGAAGGACCACTGCTCTTTGATTGATATAAAGAAATCTTTATATGGGTGATCATCTTCATCATGAACCATAGAGTGAGCAACTTTATGAAGAGCGATTAACCCAGGGAAGAATAACACCAACGCTGATAAAGCGCTGATAAGAATAAAAACAATATTTAAAACAATAAGGCAGAACATTCTCTGACAAAATAAGAAAAATGGATTTAATAATCTTCTTTCAAATTTTTCTGCCATACGTTTTATTGAATGCTATATGCAAGACTTGTCGCATAAATACGATAAGAGCATAAGAAACTCCAATCTGATGAATGACCTTCGTCACTTCTAGTAAAGGCAACACCAATTCGACCATTATTGATGTAATGACCATATGCATCAGTAATAAGACCAGCGTTATGGTTTCTTAAGAAACCAGTTGTCTCTTGGTTAATAGAACCAATTAATTTCCACTGTTTGTCTGTGTTATTACCTGCAAATAAGACATCGCCAACATTAGTGCCTTCAGTGTCTTCGATATAATAAACATCTAAAGTATCCGCGACGATTGATGGGGATTTGCCATCTGTACCAAATGGTTGACGTCCTTTAACCATTAAGATGCGTCTATTTTCTACGTCATAAGCAAAATCAGCGTTATTGATGATATCCGCTCCAGTTCTACCAGCGCGAATTCCTACTGTGGTAATTTTTGCTCTTTCACGGATTTTTACTGCTTCATCAATATTTGAGAAATCATATTCGCGAATATTTGTGTATGTTCCGTTTGCAGCTCCAATCGTGGTAAATAATAAAACTTTACCTTTGTTATCTACTGACACTAAAGATGGTTGACCAGTTCCCCACATATTTCCTGTGATACCTAATTCAGCGCAAGAAACAATTGGGTTAATCTTAGTGACACCATCTTCTTTGAAATCACATTTAATCCATGGTCCAGCAGGTGTTTTGCTCACCGCTATACCAGTGTCATTTAATGTACAATCACTCGAAATACAGCCAAGAAACGCCATCAAATAGGAATAACTCTCACCATGGAACTTAAATTCACCTTTGATAACACTTGGGTCACATACATGTCGAGAATCCCAATTACCTAAAGTGCTATGTTCAAGTACGTATTCCACATTTGAATATTTAACTTTGTCCTCAATGACTGCACCTTCTCGATAACCGATATAATCAGTAACATTACCTTCGTTTTTGTTCGTGCAGTAATAGATGTATTCTTTGTCGTTTTCAATAAAAACAGATGGACAATAATTGTAGTAACGATCTTGTCCGGCGATTCCATGATCAAAGAGCTTTCTTACTTCTCCAATCTTAGGAATAAAACCTTCAGGCTCTTTCTCTTCTTGAGGAGTGGATTTACATCCAACAGTAAATAAAATTGTGGATAATAGTAAAGATAATCTCTTTAAATCTTTAATCATAAATTAGCCTCATAGACCGCTAAAGTTGATGAATATGATGGTGAAGTTGATTCTTCATCATATGTTGAATATAAGATATCGCATTTGTCTGCTGTTAATAATTTGCCATATGGATCAGTGACAAATTCACCAGAGTAAATTTGATCCCAACCTAATGATTGTTCATCATCTAAATCCATAGTTTTAGAACCAGTAATGTTATCCACTACTGTCCAGCCTTGTTCTATATCAGTAATAATTGAAATACTTGCTTTATCAATTTCTACTTCAGTAGTTTGATTTGGCTTATTTGCGGATTGAGGTAATCTATCTCTAACCATATAGAAGGAATTACCATCATTACTAAGAGCAAAACCAGCGTTTAAAATAATCGCATTGCCTTCTACCTTATCTGTTAAGCCAGTAATTGGTAAAGAGGTATAACCTCCTTCAAGAACCATATTATCTAGATTAGAGAAATCGAATGTTTTAACTGCAGTGAAAGATACTTCTCTTTCACCAACCGCATAGAATAAATATCCTTTGCCTTGTCTATCATAGGACACTAAAGATGGGGAGCCAAAACCATAAGATGCTTCAAAAATCTCTGGGTTTTTAATAATTGGGTTATTACCCACTCTAGTCCAGCTAGAAAGAATATCATTAGTGACTGCAATACCAATATGGTTATTAGTGCCATCATTATTGTTATTTCCGTTATAGGCCATTAAGTATTGATAAGTTGTACCACCATAGGTGAATTGTCCTTTAAGGATAGATGGATTAAAGATGTTTTTATCCCAGCCTTCTTCACTTCCCTTTAAGATAATGTGCTTTTCTTGATAAATCCAAGAACCATCAACTTTTGTCGCTTTTCTTGCTGCAAATACTTGTTTGCCTTCTTTAGATTCATTAGATGCATAAACGACGTATCTCGTATCTCCATCTTCAAAGATGGATCCGTCTTTTGTGTTAAAGCCAAGAACTTCATTAAAGATTGTTCCTGTTCCTTTTAAAGCCTTATCTTCACCATTCTCGTAAGGTGGAATAGAAGGACCTCTGTTACACGCTACTAAAGCGACAACACTCATCAAAGTTGTAATAAATAGAATCTTCTTTTTCATAACTAATCATCTACTCCTTATAAACCCATGTTGGCCTTAATTGTGTTACTGCTATCAAATAATGTGCCACGTCTAGTTTCATTGAAATAGACACCGACATTTTTAATAAAGTATTCAAGATCTTCAAATCTAGTATTATCAGAAGTGAGGTAGAACATTCCAGACCATTTTTCAATGTCTAAAACGTTATCAACACCTTCAATTGGTTGGCACCAATCAGGGACAAGATAAGATTCAAATGGAATTCTTACATATCCTTCAAATCCGACAGGAATTTGGAATTGGTCACTCTTACAGTAGAATGTATATTCTGCATTAGTCTTAACATCCCAAGCATAGTACATTGCTGGATATCCTTTGATACACCATCTCTCGTACACATCTTTTCCTTCAAATTTAGTAAGTTCATCAAATTGTAATGTAAGACCGATTTCTTTTCTGGAAAGGTTTTTCACGTAACAAGTAATACCTTTGGCGAGTTCTTTTTCTCCAGAAGCGTTAACTCTTGTCCAGTCTGTACGGTCGGTATAAACACCTTTTTCAGACATTTGTAAACACATGTAATTGCCGTATTGGTGACCAGTTTCATATGGTCCAATATGGACAAACATACCATCATCCATAACTTCATAAGAACAAGCATTATCGCCTTCATTCCAGACGATTTCTTCTTTTAAAGCTTCGTTATTGTCGTATTTTAATGGATTAAGGATTTTAACATCACCAATCCATGGACATTCACTTGGTGAATAATATTCCTTAAATTTAAGGAATTCAGCGCCATTCTTCTTTTGGTATAAGGTATCAAATGATTTGCCAGCGCATGTAAGGACTAATACTTGAGTTTTACTTTCTTCAACGATATAACCGATATCACCAAAGACAGCGTTAAAGTCATAGTCATATTTAACAGCAATACCAACTTGGAAAGCTTTGACTTTGGATAAGTCCGCCATATTTTCGGTATATGCTTCTAAAGTACTAACAGGGATAATTAATTCACCATCTAATCCATTTGGATATTTGATGGAGTGATCATTACCACCACTAGAGGCATTGATAACAGTGCCATTATTTACATATTTGGCTTTCTTTTTCGCGCTATTAGATGCTAAATGAGAAATATTGTCATCTTCGTCAATAATTCTAAAGAAGAATGGGAAGTCACCACTAATAGCTTTCATTCTCACAGTAATAGCTAAGCCATTAGAGAAATCACTAATTTGTGGTAAGACAATATTAAATGTCGCAATTGTGTCATTAGTGTCTTTAAGACAAGTAACGTGGTTACCTTCTTCTATACTTGAAATATATTGAACTTCTTCATATGGGAATTCGACTTCTGGTGGAATTGCGTGTCCTTCATTAATCTTAAGAGTGCAACCCCAGTCGTTAACAAAGTGAGAAGCAAAATCCGCAGGATAGATTGTTGATCCGTCATAGATAGAAACTTCTTTTGTAGTGATATCACCAATATCTAAATCCGCAATTACACCTTCTAAATATAAGGCATATAAATCAGCGGAATTAAATGTTTCACTAGACCAATCAGTATTCTTAGAATAAGACGTCATTGGTAAAAGTAAGAAACCGTCATATGAGGCTGGAATGGTTAGCATCTTATCTGAAGAGTAACTATATTCAGTCTTATTTTGTCCTTCTTTATCTAGAAGATAATATTTAGCTCCTGCTGTAGCGGTTGCTCTACCATTATTTCTTGAATTGAAATGAGTTAACATCGATACAGGATTGGTGTCATTATTCTTAATTCTTAAATAAACTCCATCGCTTCCAGATTTTCCATCTGCTAAAACGTGGAATCCTCCATAAGAAGTACCGGTTTTAATATTAGCAGAGCCAAGTAAATCGCCCTTTGGTTCATATTCATCAGTTCTTGGAAGTTGAGTGATATTTAAATAGTCAGTACTTTCATTGACATAGTTATTTGGGAACTCTGCGACAGTTAAGGCCGAACTATCTAAAATTGAATGATCGTCAGTAAAGATATCGCCAATAGCAAAGTCCGCGTATGTGTCGTATTTTGTTGATATTTCAAAATACATTGTAATTGCGGTGTATCTAAACGCTCTATCATTTGATCAAACTGCTTTTTCCATTTGAGTGCTGTAGTTCATATAAACATAGCCATCAAAGTTAGCAGGTAAAATAAGGTAGTTATTATAATCTCTTAAGGTAAAATCACTATAAGTGACTTCTGTACCTGAAGCGTTATAGTAAGTATGTTGAACTCCTTGCTTAGGACCAATCATTGCTCCATTAGTGGCTTTGAGTTTTGTGTTGATATAGGTGTTAATAC
>CAMOSZ010000041.1:0-5203 GCA_946625285.1 uncultured Caryophanales bacterium
GTCGACTTTTAAATCATCTTTAGCAATTAATTCATTCTTAGGAAGTTTATCTTTGTCATACATGTGGAGTGGTTGTCCGGTTAAAAGCATGACATAGTTACCAATATCAACGATATTGTTGATAGATCTAACACCCATAGAACGAAGGGCTTCTTGCATGAATTTTGGTGATTCTTTAATCACAATGTTGTCAATTTCTCTTCCGGAGAATTGAGTACATCTATCAGTTTTAGAACCCACCACTAAGTTGGTTTTAAAATTGTCTTTAACAGAATATTCTGGGATTTCAACTTTTCTAGAGAAAATAGCCCCGATTTCTTTAGCAACATTATATAAAGATAATAAGTCTGGTCTATTAGCCAAAACTTTAATGTTTAAGATTTCATCGTCTAAGCCCAAATAGCCAAGAACATTGCTCTCTCCAATAGGAGCGTCTTCAGGTAATTCTTCAATACCTTTAGTTTGTTTTTCACTAAGATATTTTGGATCAGCTCCTAGTTCTAATAAAGAGCAGCACATTCCTTCAGATGGAACTCCTCTAATAGTAGAAGGTTTGATTTCTCCTCCTGGGAGTTTTGCCCCGATTTTACTAACGATGACTTTAAGTCCTTTTCTCGCGTTAGGAGCACCGCAAACAATTTGCTTAACTTCATCACCTAAATCAACTTTTAAAACATGTAAGTGATCACTATCTGGATGTGGCTCACATTCTAAAATGTGTCCAATAACTAAATTAGTGCCACTTGCTAAAGAGGTGACTTCTTCGACTTCAATACCCGCAAAAGTTAATCCGTTGGCAATTTCTTCAGCGGTTAATCCATCGAGATTAACATATTTTTTAATTTCATTAATAATTACTAACATGACGATACCTCCTATGCTTTTTTACGATATTGTCTAAGGAAACGAATGTCGTTTTGATAGAACTTACGAATATCGTCAATGCCATATCTTAAAATAGCAACTCTTTCAATACCGATGCCAAAAGCAAAACCACTATATTTGTCTGGATCATAGCCGTTCATCTTTAAAACATTTGGATGGACCATACCACCACCTAAAATTTCAATGTAGCCTGTTCCTTTACACATGGAGCAGCCTTTGCCGTCGCAATTAGCGCAAGTGATATCCACTTCTACGCTTGGTTCAGTAAATGGAAAATATGATGGGCGAAGTCTGATTTCTCTTTTTTCACCAAACATCTTTTTAGCAAATAATTCTAACGTTGCTTTTAAGTGACCAATATTAATGTCTTTATCAATAACAAGACCTTCGATTTGTGCGAATTGATGTGAATGTGTTGCATCATCATCATCACGACGATAAGTCTTTCCAGGACAAATAATTCTGATTGGTTTTCCTTCTGCAGCTTTCATTGTGTGAGCTTGAACTGGAGAAGTATGTGTCCTTAAAAGAACAGAATCAGAAATATAGAATGTATCTTGCATATCCCTTGCTGGGTGATCTTGAGGGATATTAAGAAGTTCAAAGTTAAATAAATCAGTTTCAACTTCTGGTCCATCAGCGACTTCAAATCCCATGTTTAAGAAGATGTCGATAATTTCATCTCTAACGACATAGAATGGATTTTGGCCACCAAGTTCCACTCTTTTAGATGGAAGAGAAATGTCAATTGTTTCACTCTTGAGTTTTTTCTCTAATTCTAATTTGCGAAGTTCGTTTTCTTTTGTTTCAATTGCTACAGCAATCTTCCCTTTTATTTCATTGAGCTTTTGTCCCATTTCTTTTCTTTCTTCTGGTGGTAACGAACCAAGAGTAGAAAGTAAAGACATCAAGACAGATTTTTTAGCGAGGAATTTGATTTTGAGTTCTTGAAGTTTATCACTTGTAGAAGACTCATCAATCTCAACCATCGCATTTTGATAAATTTCATTGATGTTTTGATTTTCCATTGTGCTATTCCTTTAAATATCGTTAAAAAGTATATCACAAAAAAAGGGATTTGAAATATCATTTCAGTCCCTCTTTTATAATTATACTGTTAAGAACACTTTAGTGTTCAATCTTAATGAATTTTATTCATTAATATTCCACCCGCCACTGAAACATTTAAAGAATCAATGTTACTAATTGGAATAATCACTTCTGTATCAGCGAGTTTACGTACCTCAGAGCTCACACCTCTAGATTCATTTCCAAGTACCAAAACAAAGTTTTCTTTAACTTCAATTTTATCAATTGGAATAGCGCTCTTGGATAAATTAGAAACAATAATTTGATGAGTGCCTTTATATTTAGAAAGTTTTCCCTTTAAAAGTGGCATCATAAAGATTGCGCCTTTTGAAGAGTTCACTACTTTTTCGTTATAAAAAGAAACACAGTTTTCACTAGCCACAACTAAATCATAAGAGAAGGCTAAAGCGGTTCTAATTAATGTGCCCATATTGCCTGGATCAGTGATTTCATCAAGATAAAGAATCTTGTGTGGTTCTTTAACCTCTTTTGATTCCATTTTTGCAACGAACACTACGCCCTCAGGATTAACATTATTCGAAATCTTTTTTAGAAGATCTTCGCTCACTAAATATTGAGGAATGTCTTCAGGAATATCTAAGTATTCGGTTGTAAAAACATCACTTACACATTTGCTTAAAAGAGCCATTTCAAGAGATTTCTTTGTCTCTGCAATGAAACATTGATATTGTTCACGATATTTCTTTTCTTTTAACGAGGCAGCGAATTTAATTCTTGGATTATCTTTGCTAGTGATAACTTTTATCATTTGAATTCTCCTTTTCTAAGCTTAGTGTGAAGCGTGTCATAATCTGGTGAATATTTATACACTACATCATAAAATGCTTTTGAGTGATTATAGACGATGATGTGCGCCAATTCATGAACAATAACAGAATCAAGAATTGGAGTGGAATAATGAACAAGAGATAAATTGAATGTTAGATGTTTACTTCTCTTTGAGTTACTTCCATAACGCGAAGTCATGCTTCTTATAGAGACTCGATAAGAAGGAACTTTCATTATCTTCTCGTAATATCTTACTCTTTTAGTGACGATATCAAGGAAGACTTTTTTGAGCTTTTTCATCAAATCTTCGACATTCTCATATTTGATTTCATCATAGCCTTCCACTCTTATTATTCCTGAATTAGAAAATGGGTATTTTTCTCCGAATAAGTAAATATAATCTTCACCAATTGGTTTCTCTTTTTCTCCGGATTTTATTAGGCGAACTGCGAATTTATCTAGTCCTCTAATAATTGTTCCTTTACTAGTAAAAGATGAACATGAAACATAAAACTTACCATCATGATATTTGTAATGAATATTTTTGATTCTTTTATGAGTTATAACAACTTCATATTCCTTATTATTTACTATGTAAATGAAATTTTGCATACTTGAAAACATTATATATTGATTATCTTTCTTTAGAAATATAAAATAAGCAAGGTTATGGAAAAAATACTTATTAGTGCGTGCTTAGTTGGAGATAAAGTGAGATATGACGGAAAAGGTCAATATCACCCACTTATCAAAGAACTATTAGAAAAATACGAACTCGTTCCATTCTGTCCAGAAGTTGAAGGTGGATTGCCTACTCCAAGAATTCCTTCAGAAATCTATAAGGGAAGAGTTATTAACAAAGAAGGAAAAGATGTTACAAAGCAATTTAAAGAAGGCGCTGAGCTTGCATTAAATATTTGTAAATATCTTCAAATCAAAGTTGCAATTCTTAAAGACCAATCTCCAAGCTGTGGATCAAAAGAAATCCATGACGGAAGATTCTCTGGAAGACTTATTAAAGGAAAAGGAATAACCGCAACTTTATTAGAGCAAAACGGAATTAAAGTTTATTCAGAAAATGAAATAGAGGAGTTACTAAAGTAACCCCTCTTTTTTTAATAACTATCAATTGTTACGTTTCCACCGACACCTTCTATATCAAAGTCAAACGATAACTGTGAACTAGTGCTGAAGTTATTTGTAACAACGGTTCCAACAACATCAACATCCAAATTAATTCTTTTGTAAGTAGATAATTGGAACACTAATGAACCACCAACAGTATTTACATCAATTCTTTCAGTTAATCCGGTATATAGAATTCTAGTTACAAGATCAGAACCAACTGTGTTATATTTGCATTTTTTAACATCTGCAATTTGTATTGTTCCTTTTGAACCAACGGAATCAATGTTAAATTTTTCTACCGCTGGGAAATCAATACTTAATTCACAGTAAACAGCGTTAATGGTGAAATCGTTGATTTGATTATGAGGAACAGTAACGGTCAAATCTTTGTTAAGATTACTGTACTCTGATGATTCTGTTCCATTTTCAACATATTGGATAGTCAACTTTGTGCTATTTGGATCAGTTTTATCATGATAATAGAACAATGGATGCTCAGAACCAGACTCTTCAATTTTAAATTCAGAACCAGCAGTAATTGTAACAGTGCCACCAATATAAGTAAGAGACAACTCACTAAGTGTATCTATAAAAGATACAGGTCCTTCATATTTTGTGTATTTATCAGCGTTATCATAATGATATTTATCGTCAGTAACAAAGTTAAAATGACAACTACAACTTACGCATCCGCCTAAACAGGCAACGAACAATAAAGGCAAGATTCTACGAGATTTCATATTAATTACTCCAAATAATATTTTCTTAATTTATCTATATCTACCTCTAAAACATTAGTGAGGTAATTTTCTATCGAACCACATTGTTCTTCAACTTTGGATAAACCATAGTTAAGATATTCGACATCTGCAGAAAACACTTCTTCAAGAGCTCTCGCGTATTCCTTATTATAAAAAGGCTTACTTCTAAGCATGAATTTAAGTTGTTTGATTTTAAGCTTCATCGCTTCGTTAGACATTAAATAATCTTTAATCGCATCTTCTTCAGAAACACCTAAAGCAATCTCTAATAAATATGAGGCAAGTCCAGCGCGATCTTTTCCTTGAGAACAGTGATAATAAACAACACGATTTTCATCTTGAACTAAAACTTTAAAAAAGTTTTTATATGCTTCAACGCCATCCTTAGATAATAAAGATTCTTCATAAGTTTTACGCATATGAAGTTTTCCATCAGTTGATCCATCAAGGAACCATAATAAGTTACTATCATCATATTCGGATTTAATTTTCAAGTTGCTGTTATCTTCTAAAGTTGGGAAGTTATGATATGTAACACCCATAAAGACATA
>CAMOSZ010000042.1:0-3002 GCA_946625285.1 uncultured Caryophanales bacterium
GGTGAACTTCCGGATATAGTTACTGCCTGTGTAGGAGGCGGAAGTAACGCAATCGGAATGTTTGAAGCATTCTTAGAAGAGCCAGTAAATATTGTTGGAGTTGAAGCCTTAGGTAGCGGACTAGAAGTTGGTAAAAACGCGGCAACAATGACGATTGGAAAAGAGATGGTTTTGCACGGTTTTAATTCACTAGTTATTCAAAACAAAGAAGGGAAAGTTGCTGATGCTTATTCCATCGCTAGTGGATTAGATTATCCAGGAGTTGGACCAGAGCATGCTTTCCTTCATGAAATTGGAAGAGTTAAATATGAAGCTATTAGTGATGATGAGGCTGCAGAAGCGTTCTTCTTGCTCTCTAGATTAGAAGGCATTATTCCTGCAATTGAATCATCTCACGCTCTTGCGTATGCAATTAAATGCGCAAGAAATATGAAATATGGAAGTATCCTTGTTAACTTAAGTGGACGAGGGGATAAGGATATGGATTATATGCTAGAGAGATATCCTCATATGTTTAGATAAAAAAGTGGCAATTGCCACTTCTTATTTTAACTGTAATGTTTCAAATAGATCCCCAAAGTACTGTTGGATATCTTCTATCGACATTCCTTTATCAAACAGGTCTTTGATATAAACACTTTTACTATAAGTAATAATGTTATGGGTTATATCGTAGAAACTACAGATTATAGGAATGTTTTTACCGCTTTGATAAATATAATTAGCAATATAGATAAATCCAGGGAGAGGCTTATTATCGTGATTAATGCAATCACTTGATTGACTATCTCCGAAGATAATTACGCATCCTCCATTTTCAATTTCTTCTTTTGCTTTATTCACTGTGATTTGGAATCTCATGTCTTTATAAGAAGGAACTGCCTCTTTTGCGTGAGATAAGAAATAACCAAAAGGAGAAACAAAGAACGCGAATAAAAAGGAAACAAGTTTATTATTGTGACATCTTTCTCTTCTGAAATTATATGCAGCCTTATACGCTGAAATTAATCCATCACAAAAGTCCCCTCTAATCAAGGTCTTAAATTGATAAGGGAAATTCATGCATATTCTAATTGGGCCTTTACTACCGCTATGATTAGCGAGAATCAAAGATGGTTCTTTTATATTCTCAATACCAACAGATTTAACTTTTTTAGTAAAGACTTTTAAAACTGCGTTAATAAATCTAATACGAAGTGATAATTTTTGTCTCTTATTCATTATTTATACCACTTCCTATCAAGCTTACCTAAAGCGTTCTTTTTGAGTTCATTAACATAGTTAATGTGAATGTCGTATTTAGTTAAATCTTTCGCTAAATCGTATTGATCATTCATCACCACATCTAGATATAAAACACCATTCTTTTGATAAATAATGCTTTCTTTAACATGTGGGTTTTTATTAATTTCTTCTTCAAAAGATTCTGGTTGGATTTTTTCTCCATTAGCCATAATGATGAGATTATCTTTTCTGCCTTCTACATATAGACATCCATCTTTTATATATCCAACGTCTTTAGTTCTTACTTCTTTTACTACTTCACCTTTTAGATATTCCTCAAGGTAATTAAGCATAATGCTTTCACCTTTAACCACTATCTCTCCATCTTCAGCAATTTCAACATTGTGGATAGGCAAAATATAGCCATCCGACTGGTTTCTTGCGCCTTTTATCGGTGAAATTGACACTACTGGGCAACATTCACTTAGCCCATAACAAGAGCAAACTGAGACCCCATATTTTTCAAATTTATAAGCGATATCTTTATTAGGTTTAGACCCACCCACTATAATAGCTTTTAAATTCTTATCAGTGTTTTCTTTTCCGTTTTGTTCAAAAAGCATATATATCGCATCACACATATTTGATGTAGTGTGAGTCGCATCAGGTTCATATCTTTTCAAAGATGAAAGATACTCGAACACTGAATATGTATAGACAATTGAACCTTCAATAAGAAGGATACAAATGTAATCGCTTATAATTCCTATCGCATGTGTAAGAGGAGCAATATTGATATATCTCCAACCTTTAACGATTCCTAAAATAGTTAAAGCGTCAAAGCAGTTAAGAAGAACTGCTCTATGAGGAAGAACAATAACTTTGTTATCTTTCGATGTCCCTGAAGAAATAAGGGCCAAACAAGGGGATTTTGGATCGATATCGCCTTTATGATATTCATATTCTTCATATGATTCAGAATTAATGAAATCATGAACATTATTTTCATCAATAACAAAGTCATATTGATATTTATCAAGAGGAGACTTTTCTATATAGGCATCTCTAATAAAAGGAAGCGATCCCTTAAATAGACAAGCGTTATACGCTGCTATGGTTAGAGATTTTGATTTAAGATTTATGAGAATCTTTCCTTTAGGAATATGAGAGTAGATTTTAAAAGAAAGAATTAACAATTCTTTTCTTGTTATTTCTTTTTCTTCGTCAATTATAAAAACACGGTTATCATCTTTAGATAACACGTCCAAAATAAGCTCAACTATATTCTCATAATTATTGAACATATTTCACACTTTCCACTAAATCGCTCAGAGTCTTAATTGGAGGTATTTTTCCATCCTTAAAGAAAATCCCCTTACGGTTTAAATTAGACATCAACGCAAGCGCTCTAAAAGAGTCAATGTTCAAATCTTCTTTAAGTAATGTTTTGTCATTGATATTAATATCAGAATTATGAATTAACTCTTTAATACAAAAGATAATATCTTCTTTGATGTTTGCCATATAGCCTTCTACTTATTGTTTTATTATAAAGTTGTAACTTTAAATAAAAAAGTCAAAGTTTAAAAATAGTCATAATAAAGATGACTATTAGTTTAATAACTTATTCTCCTGCAGAAACTAATTCCATTAACTTATTATGGAGAGTTGGGAAATGATTATCTCCTAATTTCATAATGCGTCCTTCAGGGGTGAGAAAGCAATGCTCACTATCGCCTTCAAATATAACTGTATCGTCTTTTTTCATTACATAATGA
>CAMOSZ010000043.1:0-4073 GCA_946625285.1 uncultured Caryophanales bacterium
TCTATGGGTGTTAGATCTATCAACAATATCGTTGATATTGGTAACTATGTCATGCTTTTAACCGGACAACCACTCCACATGTATGACAAAGATAAACTTCCTAAGAATGAATTAATTGCTAAAGATGATTTAAAAGTCGACTTTGTTGCTCTTGATGAAAAGACTTATGGAATCATTCCAAATGATATTGTTATCACCAGTGATAATAAAGCAATGTGCTTGGGTGGTGTTATGGGTTCTTTAGAGTGCGCAGTTGATAATAACACAAAGAATATTTATGTCGAAGCTGCTTCATTTGATGGAGCCAGCATTCGTCATACATCTTCTCGACTTGGATTGGTGAGTGAATCTTCTTCTAGATTCGTTAAAGGTACAAACCATTTCCAAGCTGAAGAAGTTATTAACTTTGCTTCCTATTTAATTAAGGAATATTGCGATGGAGAGAAATTCTCTAATATCGTCACATATCAAAGTGAAGAAAAACCAAATCAAAAACTTATTTGTTCAGTCAAACGTATCAACAATCGTTTAGGAACTGAATTCACTAAAGAACAAATGCATGATGTTTTAGTAAGACTTCATTTTGGAGTTAAAGAGATCAATTCTGATGAATTTGAAGTTAGTGTTCCAACATTTAGACTTGATATTACCTGCGAAGCAGATATCTCCGAAGAAGTGATTAGATTATTAGGCTTCTCTAATGTTAAAAGTACTTTACCAACATTAGATGTCAGAGTTGGTGGTCTTACTTTAAGACAAGCACGTTTAAGAAAGATTAGAGAATCTCTTTTGAACAAAGGCTTAGATGAATGCCTTACTTATTCTCTCCTTTCTAAAGAAAACTCCACCAAATTTAATCTTCTTCACGATGAAGAACATTATGTTTTATTAAATCCTCTTACTGATGAAAGAGAAGTGTTTAGAACTCATATTCTTTATTCATTACTTGAAGCAGCTTCTTATAACGTGAACCGTCAAAATAAGGATCTCGCTTTATTTGAAACAAGTAACATGATTTCTTTATCAAGTAGAAGTGAGCATTTAGCGGTTGTCCTTGTTGGAAACGAACTCAGTCGTGACTTAATGAGAAAAGAACCATATGATTTTTATCATATGAAAGGTATTGTTGAGAATATCTTTGAACTTCTTGGTATTGAACCTTCTAGATATAGATTTGATCGTTATAGTTCCACAAAAGAAGAATTACATCCAGGCAAATCTGCAACAATCGTTTTCCAAAACAAGGTTATTGGTGTCTTTGGTGAACTCCATCCAAACGCTAAAAAAGAATTTGGCTTTGCTAAGAGTAGTGCGGTTGCTTTAGAAATGAACTTAGAACAACTTTTAGAGGCTAAAGTATCTATTGCTAAGATGACACAAATCTCCAAATTCCCAACCGTTAACCGTGACCTTGCTTTATTGGTTAATAAAGATATCGCTAGTAGTGATATTGTTAAACTCATTAAGAAAAACGGTAACGGATTAGTTAAAGATGCGAAAATCTTCGACGTTTATGAAGGTGAAAACCTCTTTAATGGCACTAAGAGTGTTGCTATCTCTATTACATTAGGTAAAGAAGGCACATTAACCGAAAAAGAAATCACCGATACATTAGATAAAATCAAATTTGAGCTCGCCAAAGCATTTAATGCTGAACTTAGAATGTAATAATGAAAATTAATCGTTATCAATTTCAAAATAAAAATTACCAAATCGAAGATGACATAGACTTTTCTAATGTCACTTTTGATCCTACCCATATTCGTGGAATAAGTAACACCCATGTTGTTGTTACTGGTAATGACTATGATGATTATCTTGTTTTAAATATCAAAATCAAAGCAGATGTCATCGGAGTGTGCTCATATACTTTGGAAGACATTCCATTAAAAGTTGATATTTCTGCTTCTTTGTCTTTCTCATTTTTAGAAGAAGATGAAGATGTAATACACATTGATTCTCCAATTTTTGAGCTAGATCAATATATCTTAGACTTGATTATCGCCGAAGTACCTTTGACTTTAGTCAAAAAAGGCGCAAAACTTCCAAGCAGCGGCGACGGGTATCGAGTTTTAAGTGAAGATGAATATAACAAAGAACAAGAGAATAAAAAAGATTCTCGTTGGTCAGCGCTTGATGACATTGAATTAGATTAATTATGAAGAAACTTGTTATCTATTATTCCCACACTGGTAGTAGTGAACTTGTAGCTAAAACTTTAGAAGAAAAAGGCTATGAGATTAGAAAGGCTGAAGAAAAGAAGAAACTTCCGAAATCTTTCTTTTGGTCAATTATGGTTGGTGGTTTTAGAGCAGGCACTGCTCAAAAAGGAAAACTTGTTGATTATAATCCAGATGTTTCTGAATATGATGAGATAGTGATTGCTACTCCAATATGGAATGGCTTACCAACTCCAGTTTTGAATTCGATTATTGATAAAACTGATTTTAGTGATAAAAAACTTTGCTTTGTGTTTTCCGCTGGTGGAGGAGAGGCTCCTAAAACCGTTATAAAGATTCATAAGATATTTCCTAACGCAAACATTATTGTTTTGAAAGAGCCGAAAAAATATCCAGACGAGCTCGAAAAGATTAAAGATTTATAATCACACAATTAATTGCTTCGCAATTAAAATATAGAAAGTCCTGAATAATCAGGATTTTTTTCTTTATCTTATTTTTTCTTTAAATAGGTGTTGCATTATCAAAACAAAGTCCTTAAAATATAGGTACGTGGTAAAAAGTGGGAGAAAGTGGTAAATGTACTTTGGTAGTTATGAACACACTCTAGACGATAAAGGCCGTTTAATGATTCCTCGCAAATTAAAAGAGGGATTAAGCGAAGGCTCACCTTTATATATCATGAAGGGTTTTGAAGGTTGCATCGCTGTTTATAATGAATCCGAATTTGCCAAACTTTCCCAAGAATGTTCTTCTATTTCTTTTAATAAAAAGAATTCAAGAACCTATTTAAGATTAATGCTTTCTAGTGTTACTGAATTGACAGTTGATAAAGTTGGTAGAATCCAACTTCCATCACAAACAATCAGTAAATATCAAATTGGCAAACAAGTAATGATTATCGGAGTGGGTGACCATTTCGAAATCTGGGATCTCGTTAAGTTTAGCGAATATCAACAAGAGGCTAATGAAAACTTCGAAGAAATCGCAGAATCATTAGACAAAGAAAATGACTGAGACACATATTCCAGTACTTCTAAATGAAGTAATTGAAGGTCTCAATATCAAAAAAGATGGTGTTTATCTCGATTTAACTCTTGGTAGAGCAGGTCATAGTTCACACATTTTAAAGAACTTATCTCCTAAAGGGTTATTAATCGGAGTGGATCAAGATGATGAAGCAATCGCCGCTTCTAACGCTAGATTATCCGAAATCAGAGATAACTTCATTCTCGTTAGAGACAATTTCGTCAATATTGATAATATCCTTTCTAATCTTAAGATTGAGAAAGTTGATGGAATACTCATGGATTTAGGAGTTAGTTCTCCTCAATTCGATGATCAAAGTCGTGGATTCTCTTATCGATTCGATTCAGAACTTGATATGCGAATGGATAAAAGAAATACATTGACCGCAAAAAGAATCGTTAATGAATATTCTTTACAAGAATTGACAAGAATATTTAACGAATATGGCGAAGAGAAATACTCATATTCCATCGCCAAAAATATCGTCAAAGAAAGAGAACAACATCCAATTAATACAACATTCGAATTAATTGAGATTATCAAACGTTCTAAACCAATGAAGGAATTGGCAAAAGTTGGCCATCCTGCAAAGCAAATCTTCCAAGCATTAAGAATTGAAGTAAATGACGAAATCAATGTTCTTAAGGAAACATTGACAAAGACATTAGCTCACCTCAATAAAGGTGGCAGATTAGCAGTAATTACTTTCCATTCTGGAGAAGATAAAATCGTTAAGCATCTCTTTAAGGAACTTACGGTTATTGAAGGAAATAGATTCGATCTTCCTCTTAACACAAAGGAAGTTGAATATCGCTTAGTTACAAAAAAAGGAATTAAACCAAGCGAAGAAGAAATAAAGAACAA
>CAMOSZ010000044.1:0-4951 GCA_946625285.1 uncultured Caryophanales bacterium
AGAAGCTAGTTTTCCAGTAAAGACAACAACTCCATCACGGAGAATTCTCACTAAGGAATTAGATTTGATATATCCATCAGTAACCATACAGCCAGCGATTGTGCCAACCTTGGATACTTTAAATAATTTACGAATCTCAGCTTGTCCAGTAACTTTTTCAACGAGTTCTTTCTTAAGCATACCTTTCATCGCTGCTTGAATTTCTTCAATTAAAGCATAGATGATGTTATGTAATCTAATTTCAACTTTTTCTTCTTCCGCTTTTGCTCTAGTTTTTGCGTCAGGTCTAACGTTAAAGCCATATACAATCGCGTGAGATGCACTTGCTAAAAGGATATCACCTTCAGTAATTGCACCACTGGTAGCACGAATAACATTAATTTTAATGTTATCAGTGTTAAGTTTTTCTAAGGAACTCTTCACTGCTTCAGCAGAACCGGTTGAGTCTGCTTTAATGATGACGTTAATTTTTTGAACATCACCGTTTTTTGCCATATTGAACAAATCATCAAGGCTAGCAGCGCTTGTTTTGTTCTTTTCTCTAGCTTCTTTAAGTTGTTTACGTTTTAAAGCGATAGCACGTGCTTCACTTTCTTCTGCGAACGCCATAAAGTGATCGCCAGCTTCAGGAACTTCCGCTAAACCGATAACAGAGACTGGGGTACTTGGAGTAGCAACTTGAAGAACTTTCTTAAATTCATTAGTCATTCTACGAGCTTTACCGTAAGATGTACCGACTACTAAGTAGTCTCCTTCTTTTAAGGTACCATTTTGAATAAGCAATGTAGCCTTTGGACCTTCATTCTTATCAAGTTTAGCTTCAAGGACTGTACCTAAAGCGTAACGGTCTGGGTTTGCTTTAAGTTCGGCCATTTCACTAACTAAAAGGATTGCTTCGAGAAGTCCATCAATATTGATTTTCTTCTTAGCAGAAATCTCAACCATGATATTATCTCCGCCGAATTCTTCAGCGACGATTTCGTGGGCCATGAGTTCAGTTTTAACTCTAGAAGGATCAGCTCCTGGTTTATCAATTTTATTGATAGCGACAATAATTGGGACATCAGCACTCTTAGCGTGGTCGATGGCTTCAATTGTTTGAGGCATAACTCCATCGTCAGCCGCTACCACTAATACGACAATATCAGTGACAGAAGCACCTCTACTTCTCATTGCGGTAAAGGCTTCGTGACCAGGAGTGTCAATAAAGGTAATCTTTTGACCTTTAATTTCTTTTTGATAAGCACCAATCTCTTGAGAGATTCCACCAACTTCACCAGCGACAAGGTTAGAATTTCTAATCGCATCGATAAGAGTAGTCTTACCATGGTCAACGTGACCCATGATTGTAACCACTGGTGGACGTGCTTTAAGTTTAGAAGGATCATCGTCAATGACGAGATCTTCAAAGTTTTCAGCGGCAACGATTGTTTTCTTTTCAAAATCAAAGCCGAATTGTAAACAGACAAGTCCGATTAATTCATCGTCGAGGATGGTATTAATCGTAATCATTTTTCCTTGCATAAATAGGAATTTGATAATGTCGCTAACAGGAACATTTAGCGATTTAGAAAGTTCAGCGGTTGAGATAGCTCCGGTATAGACAAATGTTCCACCATGAACTTTGGTCTTGATTTTGTCAGCGCTTACTTTCGTAGAAACATTAGTTTCTCTTTCAAAAGTTTTCTTGTTATTTTTTCCCATATCAATCCCTTCTTTCTTTGCTTAATGCTTCTTTTAAAGAATCATAGAATTCATCGCCAATTTCAGTCTTTAATGCTTTATTAAGCATTTTTCTTTTTTGAGCGAGCTCAATGACCTTTAAATCTTTCTTGATGTAAACTCCACGACCTTGAATGTTTTGGTTTAAATCTAAAGTTATTTCATTATTTTGTTTTACAAGACGAAATAGATTTTCTTTCAAATCTCTATCTCTAGAAACAATACACATTCTAAATACTGGTCGGGTTTTGTTCATATTAATTAATAATTAATCCTCATCGTAATATTGATCATATTCATCATAATCAATATCGTCTTCTTCAGAATCAATTTCCTCGTTTTCTTCTTCTTCGAGTTCTTTGAGTTCTTCTTCGGTATAGATAGACATTCTTGGTCCATCAGTACGAGTGACTGAAGTTTCTTCTTTTTCTTCTTCGGTTTTCTTTTTGCGGCGGTTGCCACTATTTCTCTTTTGTTGTTTATTTCCTTCTTCCGCTAAGGATTTTTCTAAATCCTCAAGGGTAGTTGTAGTCTTGACTGAGGTTGTAGGAGCTTCTTCAACTGGTTTAACTCCTTCTTCAACAGGTGCTTCTTCTTTAACTGGGGCTTCTTCCACAACTGGAGCAGCTTCTTCAGCTTTTGGAGCAACTGCAGCTTCTTCTTCAGCAACTTCTTCTAATGTAGCGTCGAAGTCATTTGTTTCTTCTTCATAGTTTCTAGCTTGAGGAGCAACATATCCTTCTGGAAGTCCTGGAAGAGCGGTTTCTGTTGATTGTTGATAAACAAGAGTTTCTCTTTGAGCTTCTGCAATCTTTTTCGCCTTAGCTTCCATTTCAAGGGAGTTAAGTTCATCAAATGTTTGATATTCAATACCTTCTGCAAGGGCGTCAGATTCGATTTTGATATCAATTTTATAACCGGTAAGAGCAACTGCTAAACGGGCATTAACACCTTTTCTGCCGATGGCTAAAGATAAGGAGTCATCTTTAACAACGACAAGAGCGCTCTTATTTTCTTCATCGACTTTAATTCCAACAACACGAGCTGGTTTAAGAGCTTCCATGATGTATAAGCCGGTATTATCTTTATATGCGATGATATCAATCTTTTCTTTAGAAGAACCGTTTCCTAGTTGAGAAACAACTTTTTGGATACGGCTTCCGTTAGGACCAATACATGCGCCTGCTGGATCAACATTAACATCATTAGAGTAAACAGAGACTTTACTTCTTTCTCCAGCTTCTCTAGCGACTGACTTAATAATGATTGTTCCATCATATATATCGTGAATTTCTTCAGTCATTAACGCTTTTAAGAATCCTTCGTTAGAACGGGAAACAACAATTTGGGCACCTTTATTTCCTGTAGCAGCGACACTAGAAACGAATAATTTGATGTTATCTCCGATTGCGAATCTTTCATCTTTAATCATTTCTTTTCTTGGGAGATAAACACTAGTTCTACCAATATTAATAGAAGCACCACGGTCATCGTATTGTTCAACTCGACCAGTGATTAAAGTGTTAATCTTGTCTTTAAATTGTTCATGTAAGACTTCTTTTTCTGCTTCGGCAAATTTTTGTTTCATTAAGTTTTTAACAGTTAAAACAATTGCCTTACGTAATTCATCAAGGTTAGCGTAGATTTTGAATTGATCTCCAACTTTGTATTTTTTGGATTTATCTTCTTCCTCTGCGTCTTCCACTGAGATTTCAAGTAAGTCATCTTGAACTTCTTCAACGACATTCTTCACTTGGTACATTTCAATAACGCCTGAATCTAAGTCAAAGTTAACTTCGACAAGTGCGTCATCTCCGCCTAATGATTTGCGGTAGGCTTTCGCCATTGATTCTTTTAATGCATCGATAACTCTATCTCTTGAGATGCCCTTATTAATCTCAATTTGTTCAAGAGCAGCATTAATTTCGCTTACGTTAATAGCCATAAATATTTTTTCACTCCTTAAAATTTAATTGCTAAACGAATTTTATATATATTACTCAGTAATATAACCACTGTTTTTACTCTTGTTTTTTCTCTGTAAGTAAGAGTAATAGAATCTTCATTAACTTCCACTAAGTCACCTTCGAAGATGTTTAATCCATTAATCGCATTATTCACATGGACATGGATAAATCTTCCAACGTAGTCTTTTAAGTTTTCTACTTTAAGAGGTTTTTCTGCCCCTAAAGAAGAAACATCGAGGAAATATTTTTCTTCACTATCATCAATTTCATCTAAATAGCTAGATAAGTCTCCAGATACTTTAACGATTGTGTCCATATCAATTGGAGCAACTCGATCAATGACGATAGAGAGGAATACATCACCTTTCTCTACTTTTCTATTAATAGAGATAGGTTCAAATCCTAATTCTTCAATCTTTTTTTCTAATAGATTTTTGATTTTGTTTAAATCCATAGATATCTCCTCAAAAAACAAAGAGTGGCACGAGCCACTCTTACTTAGTTATAGTAAGATACGTTTATCGCTAAACGCATAATTATATTATTTGAATATAACATTTATTTCAATAAGTATTTTACTTTTTGTAAATATCGATGCGTAATACATGCCCGCTTTTCTTATCTTTTTTAGAAAGTGGGTCAAAATATTTGCCGTCTTCACCCATCTTTTTTAGCGATTGTTCTCCATATCTAAGTCGGCAGAATTCTTCAATGTTATTAAATGAATAGATTTTTTTGCCAAAGAATTCATATTCTTTAAACGGATAAATAACTTCTTTAGGGAACGCTAAAGAGTGGACGTATTTTTTTGGATATTCCTGGAATGGAATAATCACTGTTTGAGAGACATAGTCGCTATCTTTATATTTAGTGGCTACTTCTTTTTCATATTCTCTTAATTTTCTTCTCATTCCTTTAGGATTGATGTGTAAGAAAGCGTCCGCAATAACGTAAATTGGCATAATTCTTTTAGCTTTTTTAAGTAACTTAACATGTTCTTTTCTTTCGCTAGGAACACCCATAAACAAACAGACATCTACGAATAAACCTTGGTTATCACAATGATCTGGCAAAGTAAGGTGATTTTTCTCTTTAATGAGTGAATGTTTGTATCTCACTTTAAGAGCAGGTATAAGTGGGTTATATCTTGGATTGACTAATTCGCAGTCAAATGTAAAATCATCCCCTAAATCATCATTAAGGGCGTTAACGAATCTTTCATAATCAAAATAATCAATAGCGATATCCCCATCATCATCCCA
>CAMOSZ010000045.1:0-7221 GCA_946625285.1 uncultured Caryophanales bacterium
CCATTAACATTTGCAATTACATCTATTGTTTTAATTGTTATTGTTTTCCTTTTAAAGGAATCTTTATTTAACTCTGAAGATAATCTTTTAATGGCATCCACTATTATTGCTGAGATGGCCTATTTAGCGCAGATTTTCTTTGTCACTGTACAAATCACTCAAGCAGTTATTGATATTGTTAAAGGAACTGTGTCCGCAAAAAGAATTAATGAAGTTTTAATGATAACTCCTCAAATCACTACTTGTGATTCTCCGAAAACTGGAGAGGTAAATATTGGAGAGGAATTGATTAAATTCGATCATGTCTCTTTCTCATTTGATGAGAAGAAGATGTTCTTGAATGACCTAAACTTCCAAATTCGAAAAGGTGAAACATTTGGAATTATTGGGGGTACTGGTTCTGGTAAATCCACAGTTATTAATTTAATTGAAAGATTCTACGATGTAAGTGATGGCACTATTTTTTATAAAGGAATTCCTTTAAAAGAATACGACTTGAAGTCATTAAGAAACGACATCGGACTAGTAAATCAAAAGTCATCATTATTCAAAGGAACAATTAAGTCAAACTACTTAATGGCAAACCCTGATGCAAGTGATGAAGAAATCATAAAATCACTAAAAGAGGCCGAAGCTTACGAGTTTGTGAATAAATATGAAGACAAAATAAATCATGAAGTGAATGAAAGTGGCACTAATTTTTCTGGTGGACAAAAGCAAAGACTTTGTATTGGCAGAGCATTACTTAAACACCCAGAAATTTTAATCTTAGATGACAGCACCTCAGCTTTAGATTTATTAACTGATAAAAAGATTAGAGAAACTGTTAAAGGTTTTAAAGATATGACTAAAGTCATTGTTTCTCAAAGAGTCGCCACCATTCAAAACGCTGATTTCATTTTAGTGTTAGAAGGTGGAAAGGTTGTTGGACAAGGAAAACATAAAGACCTTATGAAAAATTGTCCAATTTATAAAGAGACCTACGAGACACAAATTAAGAAGGAATAGTATGAGCACAAAAGAAAGGCTAATTCACTATCTTAAACCAATGAGAAAATCTCTGATTTTCGCTTTTGTCTTTGCTCTTTTATTTGTCGCTTCTCAACTTGCTCAGCCATTCTTACTTGGTAGATCTTTAGATGCTTCAAAAGAAAACGCTGAAAATATTTTTAATATTTATCTTATTGTCGCTCTTGTTTTAGCGGTCCTTGGCACTGTCTTTGATTACTTATTTGAAGTAATCGTTATGAATGTTTCTCAAAGAGTTATTAAGAATGTAAGAGATGACATCTATAGCAAAATTAACTCTATCTCTATTAGAGATTTTGATAAAAAAGCTCATGGAGACATGGTTCAATTAGAAATAAGAGATATGGAGAACTTCGCAAGCGGCTTATTTGCGGTTTTCAAAACCCTTGTTCAAGGAATATTCACTATCACTATTACTATTGTAATGATGTTAATGGTGAACTGGATTTTGGCCTTAGGAGTAATTATCTTAACTCCTCTTAGTATCTTAATGTCTCGCTTTGTATCTAAATTTTCACATAAGCACTTTAAAAAGCAGAGTGAATTACAAGCTAACATTTCATCTATCTCTTTAGAAACTCTTAATAACATAGATGTAATTCAATCTCTTAATCATGAAGATAAATCTATTGATTTATTCAAAGTTAAAAACGAAGAGTTACATAAAGAAGGAATAGTTTCTCAATTCTCAGCCTCGTGGGTCAACCCATCCACCAGATTAGTGAATAACACAATCTATGTGATTATTGGTATTGCTGGAATCATTATGATTCCGTATAGTGTTGAACTCGCTCTCGTTTTAGCGGTTATGAGCGTTGGTAAATTATCAAGTTTCTTATCGTACACCACTCAATATAGCAAACCATTTAACGAAGTATCAGGAGTCGCTAATGAATATGAAAATGCGAAAGCGTCATTTAAACGTGTTAACGACTTTATGAATTTAGATTTTGATATTAATGAAGGAAAAGAAGAAATTGAGAATATCGATAAAATCGAATTCTCTCATACTTATTTCTCTTATAACGAAAATCAAAAGTTAATTGAAGACTTCAACTTGGTTATTAATAAAGGCGAAAAGGTTGCGATTGTCGGACCTACAGGCGCTGGAAAAACAACAATGATTAATTTATTAATGAGATTCTACGATCCAAAAGATGGAGATATTAAAATCAATAACATCTCTTGTAGAGATATCTCCAAAGAATCTCTTAGAAAGAATATTGGAATGGTCCTTCAAGATACCTGGATTTTCTCTGGCACTATTTTTGATAATGTTCGTTATCTAAAACAAGATGCTTCTTTAGAAGAAGTAAAAGAAGCTTGTAGAAAAGCTCACGCCGATATCTTTATTGAAACTCTCCCTGATAGCTATGACACATATATAAATGCGAAAAATGGTCTATCAGAAGGACAAAAGCAAATGATCGCAATCGCTAGAGTTATGTTACTCAATCCAAATATGGTTATCTTAGATGAGGCAACAAGTAACATCGATACGAGAAGTGAAAAATTAATCACTGACGCTTTTGACAATATGATGAAAGAAAAAACATCAATCGTTATTGCTCATAGACTATCCACTATCGAACAAGCTGACACCATTATTGTTATGAAAGATGGTGGCATTGTTGAGACTGGAAACCATAAAGACTTAATGAAAAAACAGGGCTTTTATTACACCCTGTATTCATCGCAATATAAGTAAGAAACCGCTTATTTTTGCTTTTTTGACTCCTCAAATAACGCCTTCATTGTTGGGTTATTATGAGTGAGTTTTTTTATTGTTAAGTCTTGTGCTTTATCGTTAGCAAGTCTTAAGTTACGGTCTGCACCAAGGAGATCGTTTTTGACTTTGTTAAGATAATCAATTGTCTTATCAATTTCTTCAATTGCTTTATTAAAACGTTCATTTGCTAAAGCGTAGTTTTTGCCAAACTTCTCTTGGAAGTCGAGTAACTTATCTTCGAAATTAGTGACATCAACATTTTGAGTTCTAACTAGAGCAAGCTCTTGTTTATATTGAGCAGCGTTAAACGCGGCGTTTCTAAGCAAAGTGATGATTGGAATGAAACATTGAGGTCTAACAACATACATCTTTTCGTATCTATAAGATACATCAACGATACCAGCGTTATAATATTCGTTATCTGCTTCAAGCATTGAGACTAGTACTGCGTATTCACAGTTCTTTTCTCTTCTATCTTTATCAAGTTCTTTTAAGAAATCTTCGTTTTTATGCTTGGTCGCTGTTGTATCATTTTCATTTTTCATTTCAAACATGATAGAAATGATTTCGGTTCCATCTTCATCAGTTTCACGATAGATGAAGTCTCCTTTAGATCCACCACTCGCGTCATTATCTTTTTCAAAATACGCTTTTGGGAAAGCGGTCATTCTGAGTTTGTTAAACTCAATCATGCAGTGTTGCTCTAAAGTTTCACCAACGAGTTTGGTGGACATCTTTGTTTTGAGGTCTTTATAATAAGCAACTTCGTTTTCTTTATCTTTGAGTTTGCCTTCATATTGATCTTTTAAAGATTGGAGTTCTAACGCTGATTCTTTTTCTTTAAGTTGAATATTTCCTTTCAAAGAAAGGATTTCCTTATCTTTTTCATTGATTGCTTTATTGACTTCGCTTTCGGTTTGAGATTTAGCCATATTAAGCTTGTTATTTAATAGACTAATCTCTTCATTTTTCTTAGCGACAGCGTCTTTGACCGCCATTTCTTTTTCTAGTCTGGAGTTAGAAAGTTCTCCCTTTAATTTATTAACTTCTTGTTGGAGTGCGTTTAAAGATTCCTTGTTAGCGGCGTTAAGCTTTGCTTCAAGGAGTTCGTTTTCTTTCTTAATTCTTTCATGAAGTTCTTTTTCAAAACTATCATTCCTTACTTGAGATAATAATTCCGCGTATTCTCCTTCATCGATAGTAAATACTTGGCCACAATGTGGGCATTTAAGTTCTTTTTTCATATAGCACTCCTTTAGTGATTTAATTCTACCACTATTTATAATTTCTTTTTTGATTTTTATTTTAATAAAGCATAGAAATAGAAAAAAGAGAAATTAAAGATGTATTTTTCAAGATACATTCAATGAATTTGTAGCGATAATCATTCACACTTCTGATATCTATATCAGTACAATCACCATTACTTACTTTGCTAGGGTTAAATAAATTGCTCTTTTATCAAACTATTTTAGTGATATAAAATAAAAGCAATGAAGATCATAAAGAAGTTTGGACAGTGGTTTGTTAACCTTTTTGGGTTCCACAAGAACACGACTTACGTAAATAACTATCTAAACTCCGCAAACATGCGCTCTGGCGTATACATGGCTGCGGTTATTTTTGTAGTTGAGATATGGATGATAATCCGTCAGACCATTGAAAGAGTTGTCCCAATAATAGAAACTAGCGGCGGCAATTTATTTAATGTGTTTTATAGCCAAACATCTAACTTCTGGTTGATGCTTTTCTTAAGCTTATCAATGCTTATTTATTGCTTATATACCACTGATAAACGCATTAACATCACTAAAACTATTGTTGTTATTGTTAGCGCTGCTATCGGATTACTCTTATTTGCATTTATCGATTATCCAACTGTTTTAAAACATTTAGGAAGTGCAACTGCCTCCACTAAGAATTTAGTGTCCGCAAGTTTGTTATTAACTTTCTATATCGCAATTGCGTTATTCCAAATCTTTATAATCATTTCATCGATCTATCAATATCGTGGAGGTAAATCACCATTATTAACTTCGGTGGTTATTATTTCCTTATTCGCGTTAACTTGTTTGGTTTTCGGTATGATGGTTTCCTATAGTGACTTCTTTGGATATGCCAAAGACCCAGTCACTGGTCAAACATTAGAAATCGATGGAGTTAAAATTCCAGCATATAAACAAATCATTTGCTTCTTAATGATGTCGCTTTATGTTGGTTGCTTACTTATTTGGAAACCATATATCTCTATAAGCATTTTGGGAGTTATTTTCTTAGGCTTCCACATGATATTAGTTCACCTTCCAGGTATTGATAGAGAAGTACAAGATGGAGATACAGTTAATTACATAACTTTCTTCATTTCTTTATCAATGTTATGTATTTCAATTTATAGTCAACGTACCACTGAAGCAAAGAAAGATGAAGAACTTGAATTACTCGCGACCACTGATACATTAACTGGTTTATATGCTTTTGAATATTTCACTTCTTTAGTGAATAAGAAATGCGAAGAAAAAGAAGTATTAGTGAATGAATGGGTATATCTATTTGTCGATGTTACTTCCTTTAAGATTTATAACGATCAAAGAGGATTTACCGCTGGTAATGAATGCTTAAAAAGAGTTGGTTCTTTGTTAAAAGAAGAATTCCCAGAAGCATTAGTATCTCGTCAAAGTGATGACCACTACGTCATCTTCTGTAAGAACGAAGAAATCCAAGAAAAGATTAATGAAGCTGATAAGAAAGCTGAAAATATTGATTTAGACATTCGTTTAGGTCTTAAAGTCGGTGGATATATCTTAAAAGATAAAGAAGAAGACCCACATAGAGCGGTCGAGAAGGCGCGTTACGCATGTACTGCGAACAAAACACACGGCCACGATAATTACTTAATCTATGACCAAAAAATGCATGATAACTATCGTTTAGTTCAATATGTCGTTAAACATATCGATGAAGCAATTGAAAACGGATATATTCAAGCCTACTATCAACCAGTTGTCTGGTCTAACACAAAAGAGTTGTGTGGTACAGAAGCTTTAGCGAGATGGATTGACCCTCGATATGGATTTATGAATCCTGGTTTATTTGTTGGTGCACTTGAAGATGCGCAACTCATTCATAAACTTGATGTTGCAATGTTAAGAAACATTTGCCGCGACTTAAGATATTGCTTAGATAGAAAAAGACCAGTCGTTCCTGTTTCAATCAACTTCTCAAGAGCAGACTTTACAATCATTAATGTTCCAGAAGTAATCGAATCAGTAGTAAATGAATATAAAATTCCAAAAGAATTACTCCATATCGAAGTTACTGAAAGTGCTCTTTTAAGCGAAGGTAGCGCTTTGAAAGATGCAATGAAAGAATTAAAGGCAAAAGGATTCTCCTTATGGCTAGATGACTTTGGTTCTGGCTATTCTTCCTTTAATGCATTAAAGGACTTTGATTTCGATGTCTTAAAACTCGATATGCAATTCTTGGTTGGTTTCTCTGAAAACAAGAAAGCAAAATCACTAATTAAATCCGTTATCTCAATGGCGGAAGAAATTGGAATGAAAACATTATCCGAAGGTGTTGAAAACGAAGAACAAGCAAACTTCTTAAAAGAAATTTCTTGTGGAAAACTTCAAGGTTATTTATTTGGTAAACCAATGCCTTTAGATGAAATCAAACACAAAGTCGATATTGGTGAATTCACTATCGCGAAAAAGTTTGAAAGATAATCTATAGCTTAAATTTGAAATTGCAATTACTGCAGTGGTACTCAAATCCACTAGAAACCATCTTGTGGTCACATCTAGGACAAGTACCACTTTCAATCGCATAGGCGATTTCTTTTTTTATCTCTTCATTTATTTGCTTTAGATATCCAATATTCTCGATGTGTTCTTTTTTAGAGATATCGCTCTTTTGAGATTTAATGGTTTTATATATTTCATTTATCTCTTCTTTAGTTAATTCTTTTTGATATGGATATGAATCTATGAATAGCTTTAAGTCTTTGAGATTGATAACATTTTCATCTCCGATATATGGAGCGTTATTTTTCACAAATACAACAACTGGAATAACTTCGTATTTGCGTTTCAGTATTTTACTCACCACAAAAGCGTGAGACTTATTTTGCTTAAGAGGATTAGAGATTCTTGCTCTTTCTCCTTTTATTTCTTTTAGCCAAAATGGCTCTCCAGTATTAGAAATTATTTTCCCAAAGTAGTTTTTTGTTTCAATAATAAAAACTCCATAAGGATGAACTAAGATATGATCCACTTGATGAGTCATTTCTGTTTTCTCGTTTAAGAAGGTAATATCGTTGATAACCTTATGATATTCCTTAATTCCTGCTAATTTTTTCCTAACAAAAGCCTCGCCTTTGTCGCCTCTAGACCTTGTTGACATACCTTTATTATTATATCTCTTCCGCAACCAATATTTGCGTTTTTGCAAAGCACAATTGGTAG
>CAMOSZ010000046.1:0-3482 GCA_946625285.1 uncultured Caryophanales bacterium
TATGATTGCCCTAGAGTTAGTGACGCGGTTATCAAATTAGCGGAATATGAATCTAAATTCTATTTTGAAGGAGATGACATTTATATCCCTACTGATATCATCGCTATACTATCAGAAAGATATAGTGCCGCTATCGTTCCTCTAGATATCCTATATGACATCTATCTAGAGAGTTATTTAAAGAGTATCAACATTAAAAAATAGCTATTTTATAGCTATTTATTTGCTTTCATTTGAATTTGTATATTTCCTAATGCAGTTGCTTCAATTGGCTTTGGAACAACTGTCTTTTTTGTATATTCTTCAACCAATTGATTGAGATATTTATTCTTAGCACCTCCGCCAACTATCACTATCTTTTTATATTTTTTCTTTGTAATATTCTCTAACGACTCAATAGCGGTCTTATATGACGCAGCCATTGAACGATAAATTGAGGCGAATAATTCTAAGTCATTTTGAGGACTATTTTTTTCTAATAAAGTTAGCAGTGCTCCTTTCATACTTTGTGGAGCAACTAAACTATTATCATTAATATCAAAACATACTTTGTAATTTACTTTATCTATATTTTCATCAATAAATTCCTGCGTTAATTTAGTCTCTGATTTTAATCTATTAGCAATCCACATGCCTGGAATATTTTTAAGGAATCTAATATAACCAACTCCACCTTCGTTAGTAAAATTAGCTTTCATAGTTTCATCAGAGATAATTGGTTTAGCAATTTTAACTCCAAGAAGAGACCATGTTCCACTAGATATAAAGATTGATTCTTCATCAACTTCTGTTGATTCAAATGCACTTGCAGTGTCATGGGTTGCACATAGCACTACTTTACAATTTCCACCAACTTCTTTTTGGACTTCAGGAAGAAGATTGCCAACACAATCTCCTGCAGATAAAATCTTTGAATTAAAAAGTTCTTTTGGAAATTCTAATCTGTCGATAAGCGAAGTTAAATATTGTCCAGTTAATGGATTTAGTAGACCTGTAGTTGATTCATTAGTGTATTCGTGGCTCTTAACTCCAGTTAATAAATAAGTGAAGTAATTAGGTACCATTAAATAATCTGTCGCATATTGAAGCCTTCCAAGCATCTTATCAGAAAATAATTGATATATTGTGTTATAACTAGCGAATTGCACGCCGGTCATTTTATATAAATCTCTAAATGGAATTATCTTTTCTACCATCTCACTAGCAACATTATTTCTCTCATTACGATAAGCATAAAAAGGCATTATAGGCTTATTCCCATTCATAAGCACATAATCTACACCCCAAGAATCAATCGCCAAAGAGATAATGCCTGGATAAAGCTTAAAAGCTTTCTTAATTCCTATTTTAATCTCAGCAAAGATACGATTAAAATCCCACACCAAGCCTTGCGGAGAATCATCCATTGATGTTCTAAATCTATGTATTTCTTTTAAAACAATTTCGTTATTTTCGGTGTGGCCAACGATATGTCTACCACTAGTCGCACCTAGATCAATCGCTAGATAATATTTCATTATTTTTCCTCAATGACGCCTGGCATCATTTTTAAGTTCCAAAGTTTAGCTAAGCCAATGATAACTTCATCAGGAATTTCATTAACAACGTGTCCTAAAGTTAACATATAGATTTGAGCAGTCTTTTCTACTGTTTCAATTAAGCCAAATGCTTCATCAATATCATTACCCGCTCCATAGATGCCGTGGTTAGTCCAAGTAACAATACGATGTTCTTTCATTTTGTTTGCAGTAGCTTCTCCTATTTCGGTTGTACCACAAATCATACAAGGAAGAACTCCAACGCCTTCAGGGAAAACAACTACTGCTTCAGTATTACTTTTCCATAATTTTCTAGTAAATATAACTTCATCAGTTGGAAGGCATGCTCCCATACAAATTGTATATGTTGGGTGAGTATGCATGATAACTCTATTATTAGGATTAACTTTTAATCTAACTGCATGGCTCATTAAGTGAGCAGGGAATTCACTTGTGAACTTGCCTCCATCACGATATCCCCATAAAAGATGGGCTATATGACCACTATCATCAATCTTGACTAAACCAAGATTAGCTTCTGGATCTTTAATAACATTTTTAAAGTACTTTCCTGTACCAGTAACTAAGAAATATTTGTTTCTACAGATTTCATCCGCAGTGAAACCCATTTCAATATCTCTAATGTATTTATCTTTTGGGAAATATTCCCTTACATATTCTTCATCAATCAAATATGAGATATTACCACCATTACGTTCATCCCATCCTTGGTGATACATATTGTTAGTAATCTCACTAACTTCTTTAACAAAACGTGAATTAATAAAGCTTTTCATAATAATCTATCTCCAGTCTTCTATTTCATATTAAAACCGGCATTTGTATCACCGGTGTTATCGCATTCTTTTATTTAAACCTTACTACCCTTACTGCTCTAGCCTCTCCATAGTCAAATGGTTTCACATAAATGGTGTGTTCGTCATCTGATAAAGAAACTGGATCTTTAGAGTCCAAATATTTGGCGTTTTTAATCTTGTGATTAGGAATTGTTGCTTTTGTAGTTCCTTTTTCTAGTTGAGCGTTAGGGTTAACTGACATCAATACATCTTTGATGACTGCATAATAATAACTATCATCTTGTAAGATTACACAGTCAGGGCTAGAGATGTCTGCCTTCTTAACGTTATAGATAAAGTTCTTGTTCTTTTTAATGAAAACACCTAAACGTCTAAAGTATTCCTTATCTAATTCAGTTAAATATCCATTAGCTTTAGGACCACAATTTAAAAGGAAATTACAATTGGAATTTCTACAATCAATTAGGGAATAAAGTATTTCTTTAAATGATTTGAAATCTAAATCATCTTTTGTGTATCCCCAGTGCTGTCCTAACACTTCGCACATTTCTCCCGCTCTTTCTTTGCCATCTTGAGTATTAACCATCGTTGGAGTACTTCTTTCATAAGTCACAGAGTCAATCTCATAGTGACTAATTGTCCCTGTATCAGACATGCCAGTGTTATTAATAATCATCGCTTCTGGTTGATGCTTTCTAATTGTTTTATATAAACGATCAAATTGCCAATCTTCGTTTGGTTTATCCCAGAATCCATCAAACCATAAGCCACCTATTTTTCCATAATTAGTGCATAAGAGCTCCACTGATTTGATTAAGAAATCAATATATTTTGGAAAATCTTTATTGTAATTTTCGTTATGCCAATCAAGTAAGGCATGATAGAAAAATGGGACTATTCCTTCTTTATTACATGCATCAACAAATTCTTTAACAAGGTCTCTTTTTGGTCCTAGTTTAGTTGAGTCCCAATTTGTTAATCCTTTTGAATCATAAAGAAAGAAACCATCATGATGTTTAGTTGTTAATGTAATATATTTAGCTCCCGCAGCTTTGGCGGTTTTAACGAGTTTAATTGCCCAGTCTTTTTTTGGATTAAACTTGTTAGCGAATTCTTCGCTGAAATA
>CAMOSZ010000047.1:0-2588 GCA_946625285.1 uncultured Caryophanales bacterium
AATTTACGATTACGATAAATACATCGAAAATGGCTACGTTGTTTTTGATAAAAAAATCGTAAAAGTAGGTGAAATGAAGTCATTTAAAAACGATGGCTATCAACTCATAGATGCCAAGGGTCAAATGTTACTCCCAAATTTCGTTTGTGCCCACTCTCATATCTATTCAATTTTTGCTAGAGGACTAGCGTTGCCGTTTGATCCAAAGAACTTCCAAGACATCCTTGATCAGATGTGGTGGAAATTAGATTCTCAAATTGATAATGAGATTACTTATTATTCTGGAATCGCTGCTGGAAGCGAATTTTTACTTAATGGTGTCACCACAATAATTGACCACCATGCTAGTGGAACCGAAATTGTTGGTTCGCTTACCTCTTTGAAGAAAGCACTAAATAACACATTACATATGAGATCAATTTTGTGCTTTGAAAGTAGTGATCGTTATCCAATCAAAGATTGTGTTAAAGAGAACATGAGCTTTGCAAACAAGAACCACACTGAATTTGTAAGTGGGTTATTTGGAATACACGCTTCTATGTCTTTAAGTGATAGTAGTCTTAAATTAATTTCAAAGAAATTAAATAATACTCCTATCCACATTCATGTCGCGGAAAGTGATATGGATGAAAAAGATTGCTTAGATAAATACAACACAAACATCATTTCCAGATTAGATAAATATAACCTTATTAGTAAGGATTCACTTATTGTTCATGGAGTTTTCATGAATGATGAAGAGCTTGATATTATCAAGAATAGAGGCGCATATGTTGTTGTTAATACAACAAGCAATTTAAATAACGCGGTTGGAATCCCTGATATTAAGAAATACATGGAACATAACATTCCGGTTATGATTGGAAATGATGGTCTATCTAGTTCAATGGCAACTGAATATTTAAACGCGATGTACCTTACACATTTAAAGAATAACAATCCTACTGCTATGAATATTGGTCATATCTTTGATATAATCAATAATGCATATAGTTATGTTGGACGCCGATTAGGCATTAATATTGGCAAAATTAGAGAGGGCTATGTCTCTGATTTTATGCTTGTTCCATATACTCCATTTACAGAGATGAACTCCAATAATGCTTTTGGTCATGTGTTTTATGGTTTGTTTCCTAACTTTAGACCAAACGATGTCTTTGTAGGCGGAAATAGATTAGTTAAAAACGGCGAACTAACATCCAAAAAAGCAAAAGCAGAATTAATTGAATCAAGAAAATATAGTGAAAAACTTTGGAAGAAAGTGAAGGAAATCTAGTTATGGATTTGACAACCAAATTTGATGGATTAACCCTAAAGAACCCACTTATGCCAGCAGCAGGACCACTTGTTGGAGATGCTGAAAAATTATTATGGCTTAAAGATCAAGGTCTTGGTGCTTTAGTAGCAAAAACCATTTCCACTAAAGACGCCCATATTCCTCATCCATGTATTGTTGGAGAAGGCAATAGTGCAATCTTTAACTGTGAATTATGGACAGAATATCCAAAAGAAAAATGGATTAATGAATTCCTTCCAGAGTTAAAGGCTAAAAAAGGTGATACGCCTCTTATTATATCCGTAGGATATACAAAAGAAGATATGGAAGAATTAATTCCTCTTCTTGATGAATTTGCAGATGCCTTTGAAGTGAGTTGTCACTATGTTGGAACTGACCACGAGAAGATGTCAGAAACTGTTAGAACAATTAGAAAGCACACAAATAAACCTTTCTATATGAAAATATCACCACATATTCCTGATCCAGCAGGATTTGCTCATATCATTAAAGCAAACGGCGCTAATGGTGTTGTGGCAATTAACTCCTTAGGACCAAGTATGGTTATTGATGTTGAGAACCGTCAAATGGCGTGTTCTAACGATAAAGGGTTTGTGTGGATGAGTGGACCAGTAATTAAGCCACTTGCTTTAGCAACCGTTTACACAATTAAACAAGCCGAACCATCTTTAACTGTTATTGGTGTTGGTGGAGTAGCTTCTGCTAAAGATGTCATCGAATTCTTATTAGCAGGTGCTTCTGCTGTTGGAATGCTTTCAGCACCAATGCTTAGAGGAAAAGAATTATACGCAAAGATTATTAATGACCTTCCAAAAGAATTAGAGAAATATGGTTTCTCTTCTATTCAAGAAGTCATTGATACAAAACTTACAAATAAAGTTACTTATGAACACGAAATGCCAAGTGTGGATTCTAGTAAATGTTCACACTGTGGAATGTGTTCAAGAAACTGCCCATATTTTGCAATTGATATGGACGAAAACAAAGTACCAGCATTTAATCCAAACAAATGTTTCAAATGCGGATTATGTGCATCCAAATGCCCAACAAAAGCTATTAAATTTTAATCATTTATGATTAACGAATACAAAACATCAGTCAAAAAAGTCGATAATGAAGAAAAGATGTCAGGAATGGCAATCTTTACTGGCGATATCCGTATGGATAACGTCCTTTTTGCAATTCCTGTTAGAAGTACAGTATCTCACGGAAAAATCTTAAAGATTAATGTTCCAAGTTTACCAAGAGGATATTACTTCATCTCTGCAAAAGATATTGTTAAAGAAAATGT
>CAMOSZ010000048.1:0-4759 GCA_946625285.1 uncultured Caryophanales bacterium
CTACCTGCAGAAGTTCTTCTACCTTCAAAATATACGGAACCAGAAGTAATGTTATAAAGTCTAATTAAGCTACGGCCAGTTGTGGTTTTACCACATCCTGATTCACCAACTAAGCCAAAGCATTCTCCTTTTTTGATATCAAAGGAAACATCGTGAACCGCTTTTGTTTTAAAAGCGCTTCTACCATGTCCGAATTTAAAGAATTGTTTTAAGTGACGGACTGAAAGTTCAATTCCATCGTCCACTAATTCTTGTCTAAAAGAAGGTTTTCTAGGTTTGAATCTCGCTTGAATGCGATACACTAATGATTTAATCATTGACCTTGCCTCCTTTCGCTGCTTTTAAAGAATTTTCAATACGTGTCTTAACGATTTTTGGCATCTCCACTTTTGGTGCTCTTGGATCAAGTAACCAAGTAGCAGCGTAGTGAGTGTCGCTAATCTTAAATAGAGGTGGCTCTTTCTTAAAGTCGATAGCCATCGCATATTTAGAACGTAATGCGAATGCATCTCCAACAGGAGGATAAATCATATTTGGTGGAGTACCAGGAATAGCCTCAAGTTTTTCTTTGGAGTTGATATCTGGGATAGAAGATAATAAGGCCCAGGTATATGGATGTCTTGGGTCATAGAAGATATCATCTTCAGTACCATATTCAACAATCTTACCCGCATACATAACTGCGACTCTATCGGCCATGTTAGCAACAACACCTAAGTCGTGGGTAATAAAGATACAGGAGATATTTCTCTCTCTTTTTAATCTATTGATTAATTCAAGAATTTGAGCTTGGATAGTAACGTCTAACGCAGTTGTTGGTTCATCACAAATAAGAATATCTGGATCAGCGGTTAAGGCAATTGCAATAACAATTCTTTGTCTCATACCACCAGAGAATTCAAATGGATATTGATTATATCTCTTTTCTGGATTAGAAATACCAACTTCTGACATAATCTTTAACGCTCTTGCTTTTGCTTCAGCTTTAGTGATTTTAATTGAAGAAACATATCTACTCTTTTCTTCTGCTAAGAGTTTCTTGCATTCTTCAGGAGATTCAGCGTGTTCGGCTTTAATCTTTTCACAATTTGCTAAATATTCTTTCTTTAATTCGTTAGCGTATTTCTTAACTTCCACTTTTGCTTCTTTGCTCTTAATAGTAAAAGCAGCTTTAGTTTCTTTAATAACTGGAAGATATTTTTCTTTTAACGCTTTTCTTGAATCGGTGTTAGAAGCATCAACTTCCGCAATAAGAGCAGTATATTTGTCTTTAATAGCGTTAATCTTATTAGGAATCTCTGCTCTAATAGCAGCGATTTCTTCATTAATTACTGCTTTATCTTTAGCGTTTTGTTCTTTTAAAGCAGCAAGATTTTCATCCATCTTGGCTTTAATTGCTTCTTTACGAGTGTTAATTTCATTAACACGGACTTCGTCCTTGTTTTCGCCCATAGCGAGAAGTTCTTCATCTAATGCTTTAATCTCTTCTTTAGCGGTTTCTTTAACATGTAAAACTTTACCGTTATATTCAAGAGATAAAGTATAGAATTTACCGCTACGAGTCATATATGGCTCGTTTCTTGCGGATTCGATTTCTTTTTTCTTTTCACTCTTAAGGAATTTAATTCTTTCCTTACGATTGTTAAGCGCCATCTTATACTCTGTTTGAGCGTTCTTATAGGCGACGAGTTCAGTAGCAACTAAATCTTCATATTTCTTCTTTAATCTAGAAGAATTGATGAGCATTGCTTCTGTAATTTGTTTTCCAATTCTAACAATTGGGTTTAAGGAAGAAAGAGGATCTTGGAAAATCATTCCAATCTTATGTCCTCTAATGCGGTGGAATTCATCTTCACTAACTTTGGTGAGATCTTCACCTTCATACATGATTGATCCACCCATAATACGACCATTCGCGGATAAAATGCCCATAATGGTCTTACTAGTAACGGATTTACCACTACCAGATTCACCAACGATACATAAAGTTTCACCTTTATATAAGTCGAAGGAAACTCCTCTAACAGCTTGGACATAACCATGGTCAGTGGAGAAGTTGACTCTAAGGTCTTTAACAGACAAAACAATTTCTTTATTTTCCATTATTGGTCTTCTCCTTTCAAGCTTGGGTTAATCGCATCACGTAAACCATTGCCGAATAAGTTAAATGAAATCATCACTAAGGCAATGACCGCGGCTGGGAATAATAATAAGTATGGATAGGTAAGTAACTCAACTTGGTTATTGGAAAGAATAACACCAAGAGAGCTCATTCCTTTGAAGCCAAGTCCTAAATAAGAAATAGTAGCTTCAGAGAAGATAACACTTGGAATCATTAAGACCGCACCAGTAATAATGGTACCCATCGCGTTAGGTAAGATATGTTTAAGAATAAGTCTTCCATCACTTGCACCTAAAGTACGTGAAGCAAGAACATATTCTCTTCCTCTAAATCTATAGAACTGTGTTCTAGTTGTACTAGCAGTTCCAATCCAACCAGTCAAACATAAGGCGATTGCGAATGTACCAAAGTTTTGACCAGCATGGAGAATGACAATAGTCATCAAGACAATCCATGGGATGCCGTGGAGAATATCAGTGATACGTTCCATGACTAAGTCAACTGTGCCACCAAAGTAACCAGAGATAGAGCCCCATAATAATCCGAATACAAAGCAGACTACAAAGGTAATAACACCTAAGATTAAGGAGTTCTTTAAGCCATCAAAGACATATGTAAACATATCTCTTCCGGTTTTATCAGTGCCAAATAAGAAGGATGGCATTCTATCATAGCCAAGGTAACGATAATAAGTAACGTTACAATAGGCGATAAATGATTCTGAAGAGGCAACATAAACAATGTCGCTTGCTTTTAATTTCCAATCATCTGATTCAGTGACTGGGCAAGCACCACTCTTAATTTCAAAGTAGAAGGTTGATTCATCAACTACTTCTTTTCCAGCAACTGTCTTAAAGTCGACGTTATAATCAATCCAGCCTTTTCTATAATATTCTTCAAATTTTGATTCTGGGACTGGGTAATGTTCCACTAATCCTAAGGAACCAGCGTAAGAATCATAAGTAAAAGAAGCGAAAGCACAAACACCCATGTGTTCAGCTTTGGTGTATTTGATTAAAGTTTCAACAGACCAGAATCCAGTGTTGACATATTCTTTAGAAGAAACTTTAATTTTGGAGTTTCTGGTATTGAAATTCATTGCATCATCAAAGGAAATACCTGGGATGTTAGCACGGTAAGTGTTACCGCCAATTGTTTCAGAGAAGATATCACCTTCAAAATAAGCTTTCTCATTTTTGGAAGGTGTTCCAGTAGCTTTGATAACTAAATTTTTCACTAATGAACAGACGGATTTATCTGCTCCAGTTCCTTCTACTCCTTCAACAACGATTGAGAAATAGAAGTTTGTGAATTTAGTTTCGGAAGTATGAGCTTTAATAACATCACTAATAACAATCGGAGCAGTATCAGTCGCGTTAATTAATGTTGAACCAACGTTATGGATAACTTTCTTATCGACTAATTGAATAGTTTGATAGTCGGTCTCACTAATATCTTCATCAATGTAATTGAATAAAAGAGTTGTAGTTCCTAATTCGAAGTTTTCTGGAATAACATGCTCTGGTAATTGTTTTGGAGCAGATTCATCAGCTTCGTAATAGGCCATAATCTTTTCTTCATTAACTGTTTCAAAGTTAGTAAGAGTTAAGGTTGTATGAGTTAAATCAAGTTCAGGTACAAAGTTGATATCTTGGCTAACAACACTGTCTAATCTAGCGGAATTTAAGCCATATCCACTATAATAACCAATTCTTGCATAACCACCCTTACCGTATTCAGTAATATCTGTTGTAAATTCAAAATCACCAACTTGGTAATTAGAAATACCAGATTTCTTGTAATATGTTGGGTTTGGCCACCAATCTTCTTTGTTATCACCTTTAGAGGTATCGACTGGAATATGTGTTTTTTGGACTGTTCCATCCCAGAATCCTGTTCCACTATCGAAGAGTTTTGGTTGCAAATAGTTAAACGCAATATCTCCAGCGCCAGTAGAAACATCATGTGGAGAGAAAATTGGAACGAAGATTGATAAGAGAATGAGGAAGCCTAAGATATAGGCTGCGACAACTGAACTCTTATTTTTAGAGAATCTTTTAAGAGAGTCTTTAAAGAATGTTGTTGGCTTTGTTTGGAATCTTTGCTCATGGATTTCTTTGTCCGCTTGTTGGAGGACAAAGTCTTCTTGTTTGATTTCTGGATCTTGAGCAGCTTCAGGAAGATTGACTAAATCGAAATCATTATTTTTCTTTGCCATAATTATTTCTTCTCTCCCATTCTGATACGAGGATCAATGAAACCATAAGACAAGTCAAGAACGATACCGGCAAGTAAGCCAACAGTTGTAAAGATTGCCATATCGACCATCAAGACGTTGTAGTCTTTTTCGTTAATTGCACGAATGTATAAGTCTCCAATACCTGGAATGCCATATAACTTTTCAAGAATCATAGAACCACCGAAGATTCCAATAAATTCCGCTAAGATAGATGGAAGAATTGGGACGAATGCATTTTTTAGTGCGTGTCTAGTAATAGCTTGATTTTTGGTTAAACCTTTTGTACGAGCAAGTAATAAATATTCGGAAGACATAACTTCACATAACTCTGCTCTAACGAAACGGGTATAACCACAAATAGAGCCAAATGATAATGATAATACAGGGATAAAGAACGC
>CAMOSZ010000049.1:0-2958 GCA_946625285.1 uncultured Caryophanales bacterium
GACACAATTGAAGTGCTTAATACTCTTAAAAAATCAGGCAAAAAATTAGGAATTGTTACTAGTAACAACCAAAAGCATGTTAGAGAAGTGTTGCATTACTTAGGTATCGATGAAAATATCTTTGAATTAATTGTCGGAAATAAAGAAGTTAAAAAACATAAACCAAATCCAGATCCAATTTATAAAGGAATGGAAATGCTTGGCCTTTCTGATAAGAGCAAGATTTGCTATGTCGGAGATGGGTTAGACGATATGAGATGTGCGGTTAATGCGGGAGTTACTCCAATATTAATTGACCGTCGAAATGAATACACAAATGAATGTGAAAACCTTATTAAAGGTTTAAAAGAACTCTTATAGATGGATAAAGATGAATTATTTGACCTCCACGAATTAGCGAGTTCAGGTCAACTTGATGCGATAAGTGAACTTGTAAATAACTACTTACAAGCTCAAGACTATAAAAAAGCATTCTTAACCGCTCAAAGGTTTGAATTTTTCAAAAGCGCTCAAGGATATAAAACGCTTGGATATTTCTATCAAAAAGGAATCGGAACAGAAGTAGATTTAAACAAGGCAAAAGATTATTACGAAAAGAGTTTTGAATTAGGTGATATTACTTCTGGATACAATCTCGCTTTAATGGAAGTGAGAGATAAGAATTATCAAAAAGCAATTAAATACCTCACTAGTGGAGTAGAGGCAAATCACTTAAACTCTATTAGATTATTAGCCAATCTCTATCTTAATGGAGATGGGTTATATCAAGATAAGGGAATCGCTATTTCTCTACTTGAAAAAGGGATGTCTTTAGGAGATAACAAGGTTCTTATTCAATTAGCGAAAATCTATTATCTTGATAAAAATTATCAAGCAGCGAAAGAGTTATTTGAAAAAGGAAGTCAATTAGGTGACTTAGATTGCATCTATCATCTTGGACTATTTTACGCAAAAGGGTTAGGAGTTAGACAAGACTTCTCTCAAGCAGTGAAATATTACCAAATGGGTGCAAAGGAATTAGAGCCACGTTGTTTATACAACTTGTCTCTATATTATCGAAATGGTGTTGTCGTTGAACAAAACATTGAACTAGCTAATAAGCTAGAAAATCAAGCCATAGAGAGAGGATTTAAAAAATAATTTATTAATTATTGATGGTATGTAATAATTTATAAAAGGTGAATACAGCATGGCAAATACGAATTTAAGAAAAGTAAAAGAAGTTAACGGATGGAAGATTAATCATCCACATAGTGGCGCAAATGTGTTTAATGTGTTTTTAACATTAATTCTTGCAGCAGTGCCTGTCGCTTTTGCATTCCTTCCTTTAGTCATCTTATTTGATATTTCTGATCCAAGTATCCACCCAAGCGTTTCCTTTAATGGAATTGGAATGGTGTCCTTTGTTGTTCACTATGTGATTTATCTTATTAATGGAACTGAAATCCCTGCTGAATACGCAATATTTGGTGCTCTAGCAGATCCTGCTTTTGCTGGTCAAATGTTTGCTCCAGCAATGCCATATTTATTCCTTGCCGCTGGTGGAATTTTAGCCATTATGACTATTCTTTCAGCTATTTTAGTCATCATTTTCTTAGTCTACCTTATCAAAGGATATTTAAAACATTCTGGAGTTATCAAAGGATTTGCAGTTGCAGAATTCATTTTCTCACTACTTTTATCCATTATCTTCCTAGTTGAATACATGGGATTTGCTGGTTCAGAAGCTTCTACTGGTGGAACACATACATTATTTGTCTGGTGGCCACTTGCGGTTTCTGGCGGATATTTAGTGTTATTGATTATCATTTCCGTCGTTTATGCGGTTAACTTCCAAGATTCAATTCCTGAAACTGAACTTGAATATCATGATGAAGCACCAAGTGTGGAACATGTCTCTAAAGTTCACGAAGTTACTAAAGTAAAATACGAACAAAGTTCAGAACTTCCACCAAATCTTACTTCTATCGGTGGACATGCATTTGCTGAAAATCAAAACTTGATCGTCGCTAATATTCCTCTTGAAGTTTCTAAGATTGGCAATAGTGCATTTGCTAATTGCTTAAACCTCAAGGTTGTCTCTATTCCAGAAACAGTAACTGAAATCGGTTTTAACTGCTTCTTCAACTGTGTTGCTCTTGAAAGAATTAACTATTCTGGCACCAAAGAAAATTGGAAAAAGATTAAACGTGGTAGCAATTGGCTTGCTAAAGCTGGTATCACAGAAGTCACTTGTGTTGATGGAGTTATCATTGTTAATCCATATCATTAATGAATTATATTGAAGACCATGACCGATATATTATCGGTAAGAATAAACAAAAAGAAGAAATTGATAATTTTCTTGTTCACGATGTGATTAAGAAAATTATTTTTGAAATTGACCGAATTTGTCGTAAGCATAATATCCCTTATGCGCTTAGCTTTGGTAGTGCGTTAGGACTTAATAATTATGGCGCTTTCATCCCATGGGATGATGATGGGGATATCGCTATTGATTATTTTGATTATGAAAGATTCGTTAACGCCCTTAATGATGATTTAGGGGACGATTTCACATTTGACTGCGAATTAGTCAATCCAAGATATAACCCACTTATACCTGCTTTAAAAGTGAGATACAAACATTCACTCATTAAGGAGAAAAATCACCTTACTTTACCAGATCATTGCGATAACCAAGGTTTATTCGTAGATGTCTGTTTGTTTATGGGTGTTCCTAGCGAAAGAAAAGAACATGTTAAGTTACTTAAAATAGCTAAAAGAATTATGCCAATTTACGTTATTGCGGACGCTTTCTTACACATCAATCCTAAAGGAATGAGAAGAAAATTAAATGAATAGATTTTTTTGTCAAAGAATTCATATTCTTTAAACGGATAAATAACTTCTTTAGGGAACGCTAAAGAGTGGACGTATTTTTTTGGATATTCCTGGAATGGAATAATCACTGTTTGA
>CAMOSZ010000050.1:0-19373 GCA_946625285.1 uncultured Caryophanales bacterium
AAATTACCTTCAAATCAATCCTATATGGATGCATATAAGACGATAGAAAAATATCGTCAATTCTCCTTAACAATGGCAGCTAATTTTATTAACGCGATGCTTATTTCTATTTTTATCATCGTAATTCTTGTGATGAATGACTTAGTCAATTTAGTCTATGTGAGTCTCCCTATTGCATTAGCTTTTATTGAATCATTCTTCTACAATCCATTTTTCAAAAACAAAGAAATTCAAATAGTGGAGAGAGAACAAGAAATTAATGATGTTGAAAATGATTTTCAGTTTCGCGTTAGATGTTCGGACACCCATAACATCGCGTACCAACTTGGCTTAAATAAAAACATCTTCAACTATGTTGAAATTGCTTCAATGATTGCCGTCTCTATCTCAGTGATGGCAATCACATCTTCAATCAATATAACTTATCTGATTTTCTATCTCTGTATTATGAGTTTCCTTAAGTCGAATATCTGTAGACTTTTAGAGTTTTCTTCTGAAAGCGAAGAATTTGACTTCATCAAAGCTAAACTTCTTAATTATCTATCAATTTCATAGAATATTTTAAAATATCTATGATAAACTAATAGAACAATGGAACTCGATTTTAATTCAAAATTTGAAGAATATGAATCTTATGAGGAAGAATATCTCTCCCTCATGGAAATCACCTTTAAGACTCTTGGAATCAAATGTGATCCGATTGTCTCGGTCTCATTAGTGGACAATGAATACATTCACTATATCAATCGAGAATATCGCCATATTGATCGACCAACCGATGTTATTAGCTTCGCGTTCCTTGATGACGGCCATGAATACGATAAAGTCCTGTTCAAAAAAGGATTAGTCACCTTAGGAGATATTTATATCTCAGTAGATAAGGCGATTGAACAGGCTAAAGAATATGGCCACTCTATCAAAAGAGAATTATCATTCCTCTTCGTTCATGGTTTGCTCCATTTATGTGGATATGACCATATGACAAAGGAAGATGAAGAAGTGATGTTCGCTTTACAAGACAAAATATTAAAAGAAAAAGGAGTTTAACTCATGGATAAGAAAGAATTAATTCAAAAAGCAGTAGAGGCAAGAAGCCTCTCCTATTCACCATATAGCCACTTTGCAGTAGGTGCTGCTGTTTTAACTAAAGATGGCAAAGTCTTTTTAGGAGCAAATATTGAAAATTCTGCTTATTCACTTTGCATGTGCGCTGAAAGAAATGCGTTATATAATGCGATGATGCACGGCTATAAAAAAGACGATTTTGTCGCTCTTGCATTAAGCGCAGATACAGATACTCCATGTTCACCATGCGGAGCATGTCGCCAAGTCATTAGTGAAGTCTTCCCAAAAGATGGCCTCATTATCATGACTAATATCAAAGGTGATGTTCAAGAAACTAACATTGGAGAATTATTACCTTACGCTTTTAGCGAGGATGATCTTAAATAATGAAATCCGGATTTGTCGCTATTCTTGGACATCCAAATGTTGGAAAGTCCACAATTTTAAATGGAATCATCAATAGAAAGATTTCTATTGTTACCGATAAGAGTCAAACAACTCGTAATATCATTAAGGGTATTTATCGAGGAAAAGACAGCCAAATTATTTTCATTGATACTCCTGGTATTCATAAACCACACGTTAAACTTGGAGTAGAAATGAATTCTATGGCCTATTCTAGCGCTCACGAAGCTGATGTGAATATTTTAGTAGTGGATGCTTCTAAGCCATTTTCCGATAGCGATGAATTCTTACTCGAACATTTAGATATTAAAAATGCTCCGCTTGTTATCGTTTTTAATAAAATTGACCAATCGAGAATCACACAAGTGGAAAAATTAAAGGCCACCTATAAGGAAAAACTCCCAGAAAGCCACTTTATAGACACTGTAGCGAGTGAAAGATTCAATTTAGAGGAATTAATCGCTTTAGTGGAAAAACTCCTCCCAGAAGGACCAGAATACTATCCTGGAGAAGAAGTGACTGATAAAGATGAGATTTTCCAAATTAAAGAAATTATTAGAGAAAAAGTTCTTAAGACTTTAAGAGAAGAAGTTCCACATTCAATCGCCATCTATGTTGATCATATTGAATGGGAAGAGAATCCTTTACATATCCACGCTTCAATTATCGTTGAAAAGGATTCCCAAAAGGGAATAGTAATAGGCGCTAACGGTAAGAGAATCAAAGAGATTGGTCTTAAAGCAAGAAGAGATATCGAAAGATTATTAAATAAGCACGTCTATTTAGAGTTATTCGTCAAAGTTCAAAACGATTGGAGAGATAATGACGACTTGCTCGAACTTTACGGATATAAAAACAAAAAACAATAACCATGAAGATAATTGTATTATCTCAAACAAAATATAAAGAAAACGATGTTATTTATGATGCGATCAGTGAAACTGAGACCGTATCTTTTAAAGCGTATCGTGGACAAGATAACAAAAGCCAATACCTCTGGCTTAATAATCCATTAACTATCGCCGAAGTTGAATTCGCAGACCGTCGATATAAACACCCAACATTAAAAGAAGCAAAGCTTATTTCTTCACCGATGACCGATAAGAAGCCTTTAGAATACTTCTATTGTTTAAACGTGGTAACCGAAATTGCTAACAAGATGTTTCAACCAGAAGAACGATATGTCTTGTTTAAAGATATTGAAGAGTCACTAACCGCTCTAAAAGAAAAAGAAGATTACCTTATGGTAATATTAATCCTTTTAGCTAGAGCAATTAAGGCTAGTGGCGCTGAACTTGAAGTGAATTCATGTGTCTTCTGTGGTGCTACAACTGATATCGTCGCCTTCTCTTTTGCAGACGGAGGATTTGTCTGTCGTAACTGCACAAGCGATTCAGTAGTTGCAGATTTAACTCCACTCCAAATGAAATTAATCAGATATATTTTTAAGTCTCCAGACTATTCTTGCAAAGCAAGCGATATGTTCTCTAAGGAAGACAAAATCACAATCTTAAAGCATTTAAGCGAGTATATTTACGATGAAGTAGGGGTTTCCATTTCATCGATTCAAACTTTATATAAATAATTTATAAAAAATACACTCATAGTGTGTTGACAAATAACATAGGTCACGATATTCTTTTTCTCGTGCATTATTGGAGGTATTTCACAATGAGTGAATACAGTTTTGATAAATTATGTAGCCATTTTATTACTTCCGGTTATTACTTCCAAGGAAGTGAAATTTATGGTGGCTTATCTAACACCTGGGACTATGGTCCTTTAGGAAGTGAGATTAAAAGCAACATTAGAAAAATGTGGTGGAAGAAGTTCGTTCAAGAAAGTCCTACTAATGTAGGAATTGACGCAGCTATCCTCATGAACCCAAAAGTTTGGGAAGCAACTGGCCACGTTGCAACATTTAACGATCCATTAATCGATTGTAAGAAATGTAAACAACGTTTTAGAGCCGATCAATTAATTGAAGCTGCTCGTCCTGACGCTCCTGTCACATCAATGACTAATGAGCAAATGATGGATTATATCCGTACAAATCACATTGCTTGCCCTAACTGTGGTGCAGAAGATTTTACCGATATCCGTCAATTCAATATGATGTTTAAAACACATATTGGTGTTACAGAAGATAGCAAATCAACTGTCTATCTTAGACCAGAGACCGCTCAAGGCGTCTTTGTGAACTTTAAAAATGTTCTTAGAACAACAAGAAGAAAATTACCTATTGGTATTTGTAATACCGGTAAGGCATTCCGTAATGAAATCACTCCAGGTCAAATGACTTTTAGAACTCGTGAATTTGACCAAATGGAGATGGAATTCTTCTGCAAGCCAGGAACAGACTTAGAATGGTTTGATCACTGGAAGAAAAAATGCTTATCATTTATTAATGATCTTGGCATCAAAGATGACAAACTCCGTTATCGTGACCATGACCCAGAAGAATTAGCGTTCTATTCTAAAGCAACAACTGATATCGAATTCATGTTCCCATTTGGATGGGGTGAAGTTTGGGGTATTGCTGATAGAACAGACTACGACTTAAAAAGACATATGTCTTATAGTGGCGAAAGCTTAGAATATCTCGACCCAGAAACTAACGAAAAATATGTTCCATATTGTATCGAACCATCTGTTGGTCTAGATCGTTTAGTGCTTATGTGCTTATGCAACGCTTATGATGAAGAAACAGTCGGGGAGAACGATACTCGTATCGTTATGCACCTTGCTCCTGCTATTGCTCCAATTAAAGCAGCAATTCTTCCATTAAGCAAAAAGCTTGAAGAAAAAGCACGTGAACTTGAAACTATGCTCGCTAAATACTTCCCAGTTCTTTATGACGATACTGGAAGTATCGGAAAGAGATATCGTCGTCAAGATGCAGTTGGCACTCCATTCTGTATCACTGTTGACTTCCAAACACTTGAAGATAACGAAGTTACAATCAGAGATCGTGACACTATGAACCAAGTTCGTATGCCAATCACTGAACTCGTTAAATACTTAAGTGTCAAATTATTCTATTAGTATTAAAATAGTAATAAATTAGTAGTTTTATAACAAAGTTATATGGCATATAAAGGATTAATTTCAGAAGACATCTTAAAACATGCGGATATCGTAAAAGTCATCGGTTCTTACCTTAATTTAGTTAAACAAGGCAAAAACTATAAGGCAGTATGCCCATTCCATGATGATACGAATCCTTCTTTAACCATCTCCCCAGAAAAGCAGTTCTTTAAATGCTTTGTCTGTGGCACTGGTGGTAACGCCTTTAACTTTGTTCAAAAATTTGAACACGTATCATTCCCAGAAGCTGTAAGGAAGGTTGCTGATATCATTGGCTACCATCCTGAAGGCCTAGAAGCGATTTCTAAACCTGTGAAGGTTGATGAAAAGAAAGAAACTTTGCTTAAGTGCTTACATGATTTAAATCTTTATTATCAATTTGCACTTAATACACCCGATGGAAAAGAAGGCGTTGAATATTTTGATTCAAGAAACCTTGATGCTTCCTTAAGGAACAAATACAAATTAGGCTATGCTCCTAAAGACGGCAAAGCGACTATCGACTTCTTATTAAAGAAGGGACACTCAATTGTTACAATTGAACAAACTGGTGTCATGAGAATGATATCAAACACCAATTATCGAGATATGAACGAAGGTCGTGTTACCTTCCCAATCTGCGATATTGATGGAAACGTCATTGGATTTAGTGCTCGTCGTATTAAAAATGATGATTCCGCTAAATACATGAATACGCCTGAAACATATTTGTTTCATAAGACAAATAACTTATATAACATTCACATCGCAAAAGATGCATGTAAGCTTAAGGGCTACATATATGTATGCGAAGGATTCATGGATGTATTCGCTTTAGGCAAGATTGGAATTGATGCCGCAGTGGCGATTATGGGAACCGCTCTTACTAATGAGCACGTTCAAATCTTACGAAGCCTAAATGTAGAAATAAGGCTATGCCTTGATGGCGATTTACCAGGACAATCGGCAATGATGAAAATCGCTAGAGTCCTCGCTAAGAACGGAATTAAATTCCGAGTCGTCGATAACCAAGGTAGTAGCAAAGATCCTGATGAGATTCTTAATCAAGACGGAAAAGAAGCTCTTGAAGAATATCTTAACAAGCTCGTTGATCATAATGACTTCGCCTTAAATTATTATTTAAGAAGTAATCCTCTTAAGACGAATGAAGAAAAGAAAGCTCTTATCAAAGAGTTCCTTCCAGTCCTCTTAAGGATTAATAGCCAAATTGAATTAGATACTTATCTTAGGAAACTAGAAAAGATTACAGGGTTCGATGCTGAATCGATTAGGAACTTATTACGAAGAACTAGGGAAAGCGTTAATGCTGGGGAAGGCATTAGTCGTGAACTATTCCAAAACTTCCATCCTGAAAGAGAAGCCCTCCAGAAGCTTGTAACTGCTGAGCGTGAGCTTTTATACCAAATGAGTCAAAACAAGGCTGCAGTGAGCTTCTACGAACAAAGAATCGGTGGATTCTATGATGACATCTACCGCCAGATTGCAATGTTCATGGTTGAATACGCTGAAAACCATGACGACATGGACTTAGGCGGACTCATTGTCCTAGTTGAAGAAAGTGACCTTGATAATAAGGATGAAATTATCGAAGATCTCACTTCAATGGCGTTTGAGACTCATCCAAATAAATGCGACGAGAATTTACTCAATAATCTACTCGAGACGATTAATGGAGAAAAAAGTCGTATTACTGATGAAGACATATTAGAAAATTCCCTTAAGGGAAAATCAGAATTGGAACAGGCGAGAATCATCGCGGAATTCCGAAGAAGAAAAATGAATAAATAAAACTGACAATTGTTAATAGGGAGAATGTAACAATGGGAAGACCAAAGAAAACTGAAGGCGCTGCAGTTAAAAGTGCCGAAAAGAAAACTACAAAGAAAGTCACTAAAAAAAGAGACACTGAAACTTTAGCGACTCTTGCCGAAATCGAAGCAAAGCTTTTAAAGAAAGCTAAGAACAATGGTGATTCACTTGATCAAAGTGACATCTATGACGCTCTTAACGATTACGAACTTGAAGATGATGTTGTTGATGATTTAATTCAATACTTTGCAAATCAAAAAATCGAAGTCGTTTCTGAAGACATGGATGAAGACGAAGATGAAGAAATCAGCGATGAAGACTTTGATGAAAGCAAAATGACCGAAGATCTTGATGATGACTTCTATGAATCAGAAGATGAGTCTGAGGCTGAGGAACTTGATTTTGATATTGACCACTTAGATGTTACTATCGGTGGAGATGTTAAAGTTAATGACTCCGTTAAGATTTATCTTAAAGAAATTGGCAAATACGAACTTCTTAAACCAGAAGAAGAACCAATCCTTGCTGCTAAAATCCTCCAAGGTGATGAAGAAGCAAAACAAAGACTTATCAACGCAAACTTACGTTTAGTCGTTAACATTGCTAAGCACTATGTCGGTAGAGGAATGCTCTTCTTAGACTTAATTCAAGAAGGTAACTTAGGTTTAATGAAGGCTGTTGATAAATTCGACTACACAAAAGGATTTAAGTTTTCAACTTATGCGACATGGTGGATTCGTCAAGCGATCACACGTGCGATTGCTGACCAAGCCCGTACCATCCGTATTCCAGTCCATATGGTCGAAACCATTAACAAGATGACCCGTGTTCAACGTCAACTTGTTCAAGACTTAGATAGAGATCCAACCGCTGAAGAAATTTCCGAAGCTATGGGTGGAGAACTTTCCGCTAAGAGAATTAGAGAGATTCAAAGAATCGCCTTAGAACCTGTTTCATTTGAAACCCCAATTGGTGAAGAAGATGATTCTCATTTAATCGACTTTATCGAAGATAAAGATAATGAATCTCCTGTTGATTACACAACCAAGAAACTCCTTAAAGAAGAGCTTGATTCTATTCTTAAAGATTTAACTGATAGAGAAGAAAGAGTATTAAGACTCCGTTATGGATTAGATGATAATCGTCCAAGAACTCTTGAAGAAGTCGGAAAAGAATTCGGAGTTACTCGTGAACGTATTCGTCAAATCGAAGCTAAAGCTATTAAAAAGCTTAAACATCCAACAAGACGTAAGAAATTAGGAGACTATCGTAACTCATAATGAAATTATCTAAGAGACTTCAAGCCATCTATGATATGGTCCCTTGTGGCGTCCTTGCTGATGTCGGAAGTGACCACGGGAAATTAATAATTTCCCTCTTTCAAAATGGCGTGATTTCTAAAGGATATGCGATTGAAAATAAAAAAGGCCCATTTGATAGACTAAAGAAAGCGATTAAAGAGAATAATGCCTCTGATGGAGTTATCCCAATGCTTTCGGATGGCATCAGTGAACTTCCTAGCGATGTTGAAACTGTTGTTATTGCTGGAATGGGTGGATTCAATGTTATTGATATTCTTAAAAAGAATCCTGGTAAACTTAAAAACGTCCGCACAATCATTGTAGACGCACATAACGCAATCCCTGAATTAAGAAAACAAGTTACAAAAATGGGATTTGTTATCGCTGATGAAGATATCGTTTATGAGAGTGGCGTTTATTATGAAATAATAAAATTCATCTCTGGAGAAGCGATGTATCTCGATGATCCTGATATTGAATTTGGACCAGTTTTAAGAAGTGAAAAATCAATGACATTTAAAGCCAAATACATTTCAAGAATCAAAGAGATTGATAAACTTCTTGAAAATAAAGACATCCCAGATGGCAAAATCAAAAAACTCAATTCTGAAAAAGAAAGGATTAATGAGGTTTTATGAACACAAAAAGTTTATTGAATAAACTTGGTAAGAGATTCCCTAAGAAATACGCAAAGATGAATCATGACTTTGTTGGTTTAATGACTGGCAAACTCCCAAAAGAGATTCATAAAATCGTTTTGTGCTTAGACTGTGATTGGGAAATCTTTGATAAAATCAAAGAAGAGAAACCAGATTTAGTCTTAACTCATCATCCATTAGTCTATGGTTTACGTTCTCGAGTTTTTAAACGTGACCCAAGCAAAAAAGAATTATGTGATGCATTAGATGCAATTAATGTTCCTGTTTATTCAGTGCATACAAACTTCGATACAGGCTTAGGCGGCATGAATGACGCTTTAGCCGAAGCATTACATTTGAAAAATGTAAAAGTCATTGAAGAGAACATTATGATGCGTGGAGGAGAATTAGAATCTCCTATGAGTGCTGAGGAATTTGCTAAAATGGCAAATAAAGCGTTTAATGTCCACTACTCTTTATTGATAAATAAAGGGAAGAAAGAAATTAGAAGCGTTGCTATTATTGGAGGAGGCGGAAGCGGAAACTGGCCAATCGCTAAAGATAATGACTACGACATCTATGTTTCTGGAGATGCACCTCATCATGTAAGAAGAGATATCGTCAATGCTAAGTATAATTACTTAGATATGCCACATGAGATTGAAAAAATCTTTATGCCAACAATGAAAAAACTCATCCATGAATTAGATGAGTCTATTGAAATCGTTGTTATCGACCACGAAGTCGAACCAACTGTTATAAAGTAAGCAAATAATTATAAATCTCATCCACAATGCATTGTGGAGTAGAAGCCCCTGATCCAACAGCGGCTTTTCTTTTGCCTGTTAAATCGTGTTTTTTAAGATCTTCTAAATCATTAACCATTAACACTAAGGAATCTGGATAATTTGCCTTAGCAATATCATATAGCTTATTAGAGTTACTGGACTTATGGTGACCAACAATAACTATCAGGTCTGTGTCTTTTTCTATCTTCAAGATAGCTTCTTGCCTAAGGCGTGTCGCGTTACAAATCTCATTCATAATTCTAGCGCCTGGGAAGTGATTTAAAATGTCTTTATGATACTTTTCTAACTCATAAAAATTAAGGGTTGTTTGGTTTAAAACAAACGGAGACTTATCAGTAATTAATTGGTAGTTAATTAGTATTTTTGTATCATATAATGATACATTCTTGGAAACCGATAAAGCAGCGTTTGCTTCTTTATGACCGTTTTGACCGATATAAATTACTTGGTGAGACGCTTCGATTTCTTTCTTGATTTTGTTAAGGTTATCTTGAACTTTAAAACATGTCGCATCGTAAGTAATTAGCCCTTTTTTCTTAGCAAGTATATCAAGCTTTTCATCATGCCCATGTGCGGTAAAGACTAAAACATCTCCTTCTTGGAGCTTATTGATCTCACTAATTTCTTCACCTTCAAGAGTTATAAAACCATCTCTAGTAAGACTATCAATCAATGATTGATTATGTGCGAGCATACCTAAGATATAAATCTTTTTATCTGGATGTTCTTCTTTCGCTTTTTGAACCATTTTAACAGCGTGAGTAACACCAGAACAAAATCCTTGAGGTTTAATCAATGCAACATTCATAAAAAAATGTTAACATATTTCAAGGTGTTTAAGTATGGAAAACAATAATAAAGATATTTATCTTGGAAGCCATGTAAGCATGAACGCTCCTGAATTCTATCTGGGAAGTGTCAAAGAGGCTCTTTCATATGGATCAGACACTTTTATGTTTTACACAGGCGCTCCTCAAAATAGTTTTAGAAAACCTCTCTCTGAATTAAAAATTCAGGAAGGAAGAAAATTGATTAAAGAAGTTGGAATAGATGAAAATAAAATCATCGTCCACGCTCCATATATCATTAATGCAGCGAATTACACACGCGAAGATATTTATGAGTTGGCTATTAACACAATCGTTAGTGAACTAAGAAGAACATATGGATTTGGTGCTCACATTATGGTTCTCCACCCAGGAAGCCATGTCGGTATGGGTGCTGAAAATGGCATTTTGGCTTTAGCCAAAGCGTTAGATACTGCTTTAGAATGTGATGGCACTGATGTAAAGATTGCTATTGAAACAATGGCGGGTAAAGGTCACGAAATTGGTATTACCTTTGAACAAGTTCGTTCAATCATTGATCACTGCAAACACAAAGACCGTTTAGGTGTTTGCTTAGATACATGTCACATCTCAGATGCTGGATATGATATTAAATATCATCTTGATGATGTAATTGAAGAATTCGATAAAGTAATTGGCTTAGATAGACTACTTGTTGTCCACGTTAATGACAGTAAGAATCCTGTGGGAGCGCATAAAGATAGACATGAAAACATTGGATATGGTTATTTAGGCTTTGATGTATTATGCAAAGTTGTTCATCATCCTCGCTTAAAAGGAATTCCAATGATTCTAGAGACTCCTTATTACAACGAAAAAGCCCCTTATAAGCAAGAGATTGCTATGCTAAGGAGCTCTAAATACATTGATAATTGGAGAAACTAAAGCTTATTAATTTCTTCTACTAAGGTCTCAAAGGCTTCAGCCTCTGGGACTTTTTTAATAATTTTATCTTTTTTAAAGATAACATATTGATGACATCCACCGGCAATACCGATGTCTGCGTTTTTTGCTTCACCTGGTCCGTTAACAACGCATCCCATAACAGCAACATGGATTGGCTTATTAACGGTCTCGAGATAGTCCATAACTTTTCTAGCTAGTTCTTCAACATTAACTTGAGTTCTACCACAAGTTGGACAGGCAACAAGAGTTGGATAATTTGGATATAATCCACAGTCATGAAGAAGTCTCTTGCAAGTAATGATTTCGTCTTTAACACTTCCAGAGATAGATATTCTAATCGTATCTCCAATGCCATCTAATAATAAAGGTGCTAAACCAGCAGATGAACGGATAACTGCAATATCTTTAAATCCAGCTTCAGTAATTCCTAAATGTAATGGATATGGGAATGTTTCACTTGCTAACTTATAAGCTGCAATAGTTTCTAAAACATTGCTTCCTTTTAAAGATATGACTATGTCATAAAAGCCGAGTGATTCTAAAATATCAACATGCTTTTTGGCGGATGCGACTAACTTTTCTGCAGTGTATGAAGTTGAATAATCATGTATTTCTTTATCTAATGATCCAGAGTTTACTCCAATTCTAATTGGAATATGTTTCTCTTTAGCCATTGCTACGACTTTTTTAACATTTTCAATATCACCGATATTGCCTGGGTTGATTCTAATCTTATCAACTCCAGATTCCATGGCGAGCAAGGCTAAGCGGTAATCAAAATGAATATCCGCTACTAAAGGAATAGAGATTCTTTTCTTAATTTCTTTGATTGCAAGCGCATCTTTTTCGTCCATGACGGATACGCGCATCATCTCTGCGCCTAAGGCTGCACATTCGTTGATTTGCTTACTGACTTCCTCGTAATATTCGGTCTTAATGTTACACATTGATTGAATAACAACCTTATTTTGACCACCTATGAGTAAGCCACCAACATTGATTTGTCTAGTCTCGTTTCGTTTCATCACCAATATTTTACACTCCAATATTAATAAAAATATACTTTTATTATTTTATTTGTTGTGTTAACATTACATACGATTTAAGGAGAAACTATCTATGGCCAAAGAAGAAAGAATCTCAATTACATTGAAGTGTACAGAATGTGGGGAAGAAAATTATCTCACCTCTAAAAATAAAAAGAGCAATCCTGATCGTTTAGAGAAAATGAAATATTGCCCACGTTGCAAAAAGAAAACACTCCATCGTGAGAAAAAGAAATAGGTTCGTCCTATTTTTTTATTATACTTAAAGTATGAAAGTAGAAAAATTTGACTATAACGATATCTTAGAACTCAATTCAAATACATATGTAGTAAGTGATGCGAATAATAATGCGGTTGTTATTGATCCATCTATGGATAACGATAAGCTCATTAATTACATCGAGAAAAATAAGCTTAACGTAAAAGGAATTCTCCTTACTCATGGTCATTTTGACCATATAAGAGGAGTGGATAGACTAGTTAATAAATACAAAGTTCCTCTATATATTCACTTTGATGAAGTCGAATATTTAAAAAATCCTCGATTAAATTGTTCATATATGGAAGGCGATTCATTTGTAGTGGAATCAAATCCTATAAGTGTAATTGATAACGAAGAACTTAATCTTCTTGAAGATGAAGTAATTAAGGTTATTCACACCCCATTCCACACAAGAGGAAGCGTTTGCTATTATTTTATAAATAATAAATTACTTTTTTCTGGAGATACATTATTTAAAATGTCAGTAGGAAGAGATGATCTTCCTGGTGCAATGCCAGAGAAAACTCAACAATCGTTAAGCAAGATAAAGAAGCTCCCAAAAGAGACAAAAATCTATCCAGGACATGGTCCAAACACCGTTTTAGAAAGCGAGCTCGCTTTAAATAACTTTTTATGTTTTTAATTATTTGGTATAATACCAAAGGAATTTTTAAAAGAAAGGAATTTACAGATGGTTAACGTTACTGAATTAAGACCAGGAAACTACTTCATTGAAGAAGGCAACATTTATCAAGTTTTAGATATTTTATTAAATAAAACCGCGATGAGAAAAATGGTTGCCAAGGTCAAAGTTAAGAATTTACGTACAGGTGCTGTTACTGAAATGGCACGTAATAGTGGATACGCAATCGAAACTATTAGATTAGAAAAACGTCAAATGCAATTCTTATATGATACAGGTGATGCTCTTTGCTTCATGGATCAAGAAACCTATGACCAAATCGAGATTTCTAAAGAAAGACTTGCTTGGGAAATGCAATTCTTAAAAGGCGAAGAAATTGTAGAAATCACAAGCTACGATGGTGAAGTCCTTGGTATCAACTTACCAGCTAAAGTTGCTTTAAAGATTACACACTGCGAACCAGCTATTAGAGGCGATACAGTTAACAAAGCAATGAAAGATGCTGAACTCGAGACTGGATTAAAAGTTCGTGTCCCATTATTTATCGAAGAAGGCGAAGTCGTCTTAGTTAGAACCGATAATGGTGATTACGACGGAAGAGCATAGGGAGGTCTAACATGGGAACTGGTGCAATTGTTGGCGTAGTTATTGCTGCATTTGTCGTTGGACTCGTTGTTGGATTCTTCGGAGCTAGATTCTTCTTTAAGAGACAACTCGAAAAGAACCCTCCAATCAACGAAGGAATGATTAGAGCCCTATACCAAAGCGTTGGTAGAAAGCCAAGTGAGGCAGACATTCAACGCACAATGAACGCTGTCAAAAGACAACAAAAATAATTAATCATATAGGTTAATGAATAATAACGCTTAACTCGATGTTAGGCGTTTTTATTTTGCTTTTTAAGTAAATAGTGGTAGTGATTGAGAACATTTCTCTAAGCGCCTTTTTGATAGATTAAAAGTCAATTAAAAAGATTTGAACAATTCTATAAAAAATAAAAGTTTTCCGTTTGTGTGGAAAACTCTATTCACATAGGATTATAACTACTAATAATATACTAATTTATTACTAATAGTTTATTTCATCCATTTGATTTTGCTTTCTGTACCAGCTTTGATTCTCTCAAAGTTCGCTTTGTGTTTGATGGTTAATATGATTGCTCCAAAAGTTAAGACAATTGAGAACACATAATTGCATTCTAGAGCAGGACCATAAGTTGCAAGCCAAACATTAGATCCTTGAAGCACTCCGGTGATGATTAAGATTGACCAAATCCAAGATAATAAGACTGAAAACCATGAGCAAGAGACACTCGCTAATGAAACCCATTTCTTAATTTTGAGTACGAGGAAGAAGAATAATCCTGGCACTATTCCAAATAACCAACCAGCGGCAGTTGCTGTTCCATAAAAAACGGCAACGTTTTTTCCACCGTTGAATCCGTAGAATACTGGATAGCAATGTCCTAAACTTGATCCGATAATCGCCAACCAATATACTGGCCATTGAATTGCATAGCCACTGATGTCTCCGCCTGAATACTTAGTGACGATATCTGGCATTAAAGGCATGTTGTCATACATTGGCACTTTAATGAGGAATAGCCAAATTAGGTATAGTGGGACTACAGCTTTAGCGGCGTCGAGGATAATAACAAGAAGTCCAATTTTCTTGCCAAAAACTCTTCCAACGTTGGTTCCGCCCGAATTTCCACTTCCAAAATCACGTGGATCTTTATGGAAAAACACCTTACCAATCCAAATACCATTTGGAATGGAACCGAAAATGTAACCAATAAATATTACAGAAATTGAAACCAAAATATTAATTAAATTAATATCCATTTTTTGACCCCTATCTATTCTACTAAATTGCTTTATATTTTCAATATTTTCCGTTTATAATGAACGGCGAAAAGGTAGGTATAGTATGGCGGAGAGACAATATACTGCGAACGATATTCATATTTTGCAAGGCCTTGAAGGTGTTCGTAAAAGACCAGCAATGTATATCGGTAGCACAAATTCAAGTGGTCTCCATCATCTTGTCTGGGAAGTTGTAGACAACGCTGTCGATGAAGCTTTAAGTGGCTATGGTAAAAACATTACCGTCACTCTTCATAAGGATGGAAGTTGTTCTGTATTAGATGAGGGACGTGGAATTCCAGTCGGAATCAATAAAGAAACCGGTAGACCTGGTGTCGAAATTGTTTTTACTGAACTTCACGCTGGTGGAAAATTCAATTCATCGGTATATAAAAGTGCTGGTGGACTTCATGGTGTTGGTGCTTCAGTCACCAACGCGTTAAGTGATTGGGTAGATGTCACTGTTTTTCAAGATGGCGGCATTTATCATCTCAGGTTTGAAAATGGTGGACATTTAGTTACTCCACTTGAAAAAATCGGAGAAAGCAAAAAACACGGAACACTCGTTAGATTCAAACCTGACGGAACAATCTTCTCTACAACTGATTTTAAATACGACACAATTGCATCCCACTTACAAGAGAGCGCTTTCTTGATGAAAGGCGTTCGTTTCATCATTAATGATGAAAGAAGTGGCGATAAGCAAGAATTCTTCTATCAAAATGGCTTAGTCGAATACATCACAAATCTCAACGATGAAAAGAATCCAATTATCGATGTTGTAAGCTTTTCTGAAGTCGATCCAATTACCAATATTGAGACAGAAATTGCCCTTCAATATTGCTATGAAGACTATAACGAAACCATTTATTCTTACGTTAACAACGTAAAAACCAGTGATGGCGGTACTCACGAATCTGGCTTTAGAACTGGTATTACTCGTGCAGTTAACGACTTTGGTGAAATGGTAGGAATGCTTAAAGGAAAGAAACTTGAAGGTAGTGATGTCCGTGAAGGATTAACTGCGATCATTTCCTTAAAAGTTCCAGAAGAATTACTTGAATTCGAAGGACAAACAAAGGGCAAACTTGGTACTCCAGTTGCTAACTCTGTTGTCTCTAACTTAATCTATAATAAGTTTACTTATTATCTTACCGAGAATAAAGAAAGTGCGATGAGAATCCTCAAGAAATGTGTCGATTCTCAACAAGCTCGTGTTGCTGCTAGAAAAGCTAAAGACGAAGCAAGAAGTAGCAAAAAGGCAAATAAACAAGAAGTTATTCTCTCAGATAAACTCACTCCTGCTCAATCCAAGGATTATCTTAAAAACGAACTATTTATCGTTGAAGGTGATTCCGCTGGAGGAACAGCGAAAAAAGGAAGAGATAGAATTCACCAAGCAATCTTACCACTTCGTGGTAAACCACTTAACACCGATTCTATTTCTTTGGATAAACTTTTGCATAACGAAGAAATTGCAACCATCATCAACACAGTTGGTGCTGGATTCGGACAAAGTTTTGATATCGAAGACATTAGATATGGCAAGATCATCATCATGACCGATGCTGATACTGATGGTGCTCATATTCAAACTCTTTTACTCACATTCTTCTATCACTACATGAGACAACTCATCACTACTGGTCACATTTATATTGCTGTTCCACCTTTATATAGAATATATAAAGAAGAAGGCAAAAAGCTCATCCAAGAATATGCTTGGGATGATGAAGGATTAGCCGCTGCAAAGAAAAAAGTCGGTGCTAATTGCAAAATTAACAGATACAAAGGTCTTGGTGAAATGGACGCCATTCAACTTAAAGAAACAACAATGGATCCAAAAACCAGATTCCTTATTCAAGTTGACATCAACGATCCATTCTTAGTTGAAAAGAGAGTCAAAATCCTTATGGGTAATGATGCATCTGTGAGAAGAAAATGGGTTGAAGAGAACGTCAATTTTAATAAAATTGATACATTTATGAAGGAGGTCAAATAATCATGGCGAAGAAAAAAGAAGTAGTCGTTGAAGAAGTATTTGAAGAGAATATTTCCACTGAACCTCTTGAAGATGTAATGAGTGACCGTTATGCAACTTACGCAAAATATGTCATTCAAGATAGAGCCATTCCTGATGTTAGAGATGGCTTAAAACCTGTTCAAAGAAGAATTATTTTCTCCATGTATAAAAGTGGTAACACTTTTAATAAGCCAACAAAGAAATGTGCTCACACTGTTGGAGCAGTTATGGGAACTTATCACCCACATGGTGACACATCAATCTATGAAGCTTTAGCGAGAATGAGTCAAGACTGGAAAGTTAGATACCCATTAATCGACTTCCAAGGAAATAACGGTTCAATTGATGGTGACTCTCCAGCGGCCTATCGTTATACAGAAAGTCGACTTTCTGAATTATCAAACGAACTTATCTCTGATATCGAAAAGCAAACAGTTGATATGCAGCTTAATTTCGATGACACAGAATATGAACCAATCGTCCTTCCATCCCGTTTTCCTAACTTATTAGTGAATGGTACTGAAGGTATTGCAGTTGCTTTAGCAACTGAAATCCCACCTCACAACCTTAAAGAAGTTGTTGATGCGATTATTTATCGTATTGGACATAAGATGGCGACAATTGAAGACTTAATGCAATTTGTTCAAGGACCAGACTTTCCAGGTGGAGGATATATTTATAAATCCTCCGGCTTAGAAGCAATCTATCAAACTGGTAGAGGAAGAATTGAAGTTGCAGGAAAAACTGAAATCGTCGAGAAAAAGGATATAAATCAAATTATCATCACAGAAATTCCTTATAAAGTGGTGAAAATTCAACTTGTCTATGAAATAGACAAAATTAGGCATTCAAAAGCGATTGATGGAATCATTGAAGTCAGAGATGAATCTGACTATAAAGGAATTCGAATCGTTGTTGATGTTAAAAAGAATGCGAAAGCTGACCTCATTCTTCAATATTTAATGAAGAAAACCAATCTTTGTACTGGTTATACCGCTAATATGGTGGCAATCGTTGATGGTCGACCAAAAACATTAAATTTACTCGATTATGTTGATGCTTATATCGCTCACCAAGTCGATGTCATTACTCGTAAAAGTAAATTCGATTTAAAGAAATATGGTGATCGCTTACACATTGTCGAAGGTTTAATATTAGCTTCGCTAAATATTAATGAAGTCGTTGATATTATTAGAAAGAGTAAAGATAAGGCTGACTCTAAAGTCAACTTAATCAAGAGATTTGACCTTTCTAATGAACAAGCTGAAGCCATCGTGACTATGCCTTTATATAAGTTAAGTCACACCGATGAAATCATCCTTGAAAAAGAAAAAGTTCAACTTCAAAACGATATCGAAACCTTAAGAGGTATCATTGAAGATCCAGAAAAACTCAACCGTGTTTTAGTTCGTGAACTAAAAGCAATTGTTAATAAGTATGGTGACGAAAGAAGAACTCAAATCATCGAAAAAGGTGAAACACGTGAAATTGATAAGCGTGAATTAATCGCTAAAGAAGAAGTGATGATTGCTATTTCATATGATGGCTATTTAAAACGTAGTTCAATGAGAAGCTATGCCTCTTCTAACGAATCATTACCTGGATTAAAAGATGGCGATATGCTAGTAGGAATGGGTAAAGCATTTACCACTGATTACCTAATTTGTTTTACAAATTTAGGTAACTACGCATGTATTGGCGTTCATAACTTAACCGATAACAAGTGGAAAGATGAAGGAACTCATATTAATGAGTTTACGACATTAGCTAGTGGAGAAAAGATTATCAAAACCATGACAATTGGTGAGATGAGAAACGATCTCTATTTAGCAGTCTTAACTAAGTTTGGTCAAATCAAACGTATGCCTTTATCTGCAATCGAACTCATTAAGAGAAGCCGTCCTGCTAAATACGTTAAATTACTCACTAATGACAGCGTTGCTGACATTAGACTCCTTACAGGAGATAGCGATTTATTAGTTATAACTAATAACGGTAACTGTTCCTTATTTAACGAGAACGATTTAACAATCTTAGGAAACAAGGCAGGAGGTGTTAAATCTATCTCTTCGTTAGGAAGCAATCAAGCTGTCGGACTTCTCGAATTTGAAAGAGAAGAAAAGAGTAAGATTATTTTAATTACTAATAAAGGACACATGCGCATAACCGATAGTTCTAAATTCTTCAGAACCAATCGTTTAGGCAAGGTCCAAACAATCTTACAAAGCTTTAAAGTCGACCCACATAGCATAATATATGCTATGAAGGTTGATAAGAAAGATGAAGTAATTAATCTTCCTCTCTATCTTAATGATCGCACAATCTTCAATCTCAAAGTTGATGACTTTAGAAACACTGAAGCTCAATATGCAAAGAAGAATATTGATGGAATTACATTAAAGCAACACATTAGTTTCGTCTTTGATACAACAGTAATAACCGTGAATAAAGATAATGTTTCACACCCAATTATTGTGAAAGAATCACCAAAAACTGAAGAAGTTATTAATGGTGAAGAAGCTGAGCAAAACGAAGAGTCTGACAAGGAACCAGGCAGCTTCGAACAAATCTCAATCTTTGATGATTTGGACTAAATATAACATAGTTATATATAAGTAATAATTAGTAGAAAATTAGTAGTTATTTAGTGAAAGTTAAATGACTAC
>CAMOSZ010000051.1:0-5308 GCA_946625285.1 uncultured Caryophanales bacterium
CGTTATTTCTAACATCTCTTGGGTTGAGAAATAATTAAAAATTATTTGGAGGCTAATATGAAACGATTAACTTTACTTAAAACACTTCCAATTCTCTTTGTAGCCTCTTTAGCTAGCTGTGGTGGAGGAAGCCATGGTGGAGGTTTAGCTCCTAAAACAGGAGATAAAATCTACTATGAACGTATCCTCTTTGATACATCAGATGAAACAGCGAGTAACCCATCTATTTACTTGGAAGCAAAAGATGGTGTTAAAGAAGTTAAAGTGGGAAGAGAAATAATCAAGTTTGGATATAGTGGTGGTGTCCTTACTTTAGACGCTGCTGCATTAAGAAATGCTGGACCTAAAGAATTAACCGCATCCGTCACAATGGGAAACGGTAAAAAGACATCTATTGATATCTTTAACGCTACAAAATTTATTAAAACTGCAGAAGATTTCCAAGCTATTGGTAGTTCTAAAAAAGCATGTGAAGGCTATTATGTCTTAGCAAATGATATCGATTGTTCTTCAATTTCTAACTTTGAACCAATCGGTCAATACTTCTCTGAAGAAGACCCAGACAACTTCTATTTCCATGGCGTTCTTGATGGAGACGGATATGCGATTAAAAACGTTACATGTACTTATTCACATTCTCCAACAGGTATCTCTGGAGGAGGATATGCATCTAACTATGACGTTTATAGCGGATCCTTTGGATTTACTAATGACGCTCATAAAGCAGGAGATAACATTGGTATCTTCCAAGTTATCGGTTCTTCAGGCTTAGTTCGTAACGTGACATTTGATAACTGTAATGTTCACGGTAGAACCATTGTTGGCATTATCGCTGGAAATAACATGGGTCACGTTTATGACTGCTTAATTAAAGAAAACTGCCAAGTCAAAATGGACACTCACTTCTATGATGATGACTGTAATACAGGTGCCGCATTTGGTATCGTCGCTGGTAGTGGAGAAGCTAAAAACTTAATTAGTTTAACTACCCGTGTATCAATGCTTGATATCTATGAAGATTATGATGATGTCTATAGAGGCAAGACTGGTAATGGTTGGGATCACTCCGCTACAGAAGGTAACACCGATCCATGGTGGAGATTTGCTTCTGCAACAAAAGAAATTCCAGGAACATCTACCAAGATTACTGATAGTAATAACCAAAAGAGTAATGGCATTTATTCCGTAGTTGGAAAATGCTGGGGACAAGTTCAAGACTCAGTCGGTGCAGCGTTTAGCTTCACTCCAATTAACGAAACTGCGATTAACGCCGCATTCGGTCATACTCATCAAGGTATTAATAAGCCAACATCTGGAGATTCAGATTTAGGTTCAATAACAAACTGCGCAGTTTATTCTGCTAGTGCCTTAAAACAAGTTAGCACTTATAGTGCTTACAATTTCAGTTCTGAGGTTTGGAACATTCAAGAAGGTTCCTTCCCAGCACTTAAAGAAAATATCAATCGTTTCGATATTGCTAAATAAATAAAATTACAACATACATTCAGGGTGGGGCGAATAACTCCACCCTGATAAGGAGATATTAACAATGGTCAAATATAGTTTTGAAGGTTCAACATTCGTAATTGAAGATTACCAACACGCAAAAAGGTTTTCCTCCTTTTTACCTGCAATGGCAGGAGAAGACGGAAAGCCACTTTGGGCGTTCTACGCGAACGTCGGACAAGTTATGGGTGGTTTTGGTGTTAATAGTAAAGACACACCAATCACACCTTTTGATTCAGCTACATTAGCGTACCAGAATATCCCCGTAAAATCTTTTAGAACATTTATTAAGATTGATGATAAGAATAATTCCCTATTTGAAGGTGAAAAACCATGTAAGAGAACCCTTAAAATCAATAAATCTAACATTTATATCATCGAAGAAAACGATGAATATAAAGTAACTATTACATATTCCACTGTCTCTCATAGAAATTACGCTGGACTAATTAGAACAGTGAAGTTCTTAAATAAATCTAATAAGAGACATCACTATGAATTATGTGATGGTTTACCAGTGTTCTTCCCACTTGGATTATCTAACGTTTGTTACAAAGAAATGGTTTCCCTTATGGGAGCGTATTGCCAAGTTGATTTAAATAAGAACGCTCCATTTGTGAAATTTAAAACAAGCACAGGAGATAACTCTATTGTTTCTTTAGCCCATGACGGTAATGGATTTATTTCTATTGACCAAAATGGCAAACGTTTAGGAAACATTGTTGAAGTCTATCAAATCTTTGAAAATGATCCTGCTCTTATCACTCCAGTTAACTGGATTAATAAAGGAGTTAAGGTATTAGATGAAGACCAACAATTAGAAAACCAACTCCCATGTGCTTTCTCAATTGCCTCATTTGATTTAAATCAAAATGAATCTTATGAATATGCTTCTTTATATGGAGCGTTTAACACAATTGATGATTTTAATAAAGCTATTAAAGAGTACTCAGTTGATGCTGCTCACAAGATGATTGGTGAAACTGAAGAACTCGTTAATTCATATCTACCTAAAGGTATTAAGACCTCTAACCATTTGTTTGACGAATACATTGCTCAATCAGTGTTAGATAACAATTTAAGAGGTGGCTTTCCTGTCATATTAAATGATAAAAAGGAAGGCCAACCTTATTACCTATTCTCAAGAAAACATGGTGATATGGAAAGAGACTATAACGCTTTCAATATCCCAAGTACTTACTATAGTTCCGGACCAGGTAACTTTAGAGATGTTAACCAAAATAGAAGAAGTGATTTATATTTCGTGAACGAAATTAAAGGCTATAACATTAAAATCTTCTTCTCATTAATCCAAATGGATGGTCAAAATCCATTAACAGTCAAGCCATTAGTCTTTAAAAAGAACGATAACTTTAATGAAGCAGTCCTTAATGGTCTTGATAGTGGTATCAAGTCTAAGATTATGGCGATGCTCACTAAAGGTGAACAACCAGGAGTTATCTACACTCTCCTTAAAGATAACAACGTGAAGAATGTTGATGATTTATTCTCTAACATCCTTAAAGAAAGCCATCAAGAAATGGCAGCCTCTTTCTCTGAAGGATATTGGATTGATCACTGGACCTATAACGTTGATTTATTAGAAAACTATTTAAGTGTTTATCCAGACAAGATGGAAGAACTCTTATTTACTGATGACTATAAATATTTCCATTCCTTAGTCTATGTTAATCCTCGTAGTGAAAAATATTGCTTAGTGGGTGATAACAAAATTAGACAATATGGAACAATCGATTTAGCGGCCTTTAAGAAAGAAAACGAAAGAGCAGGCTTAAAGGGTAATGAAACCTTATGGAAATTAGATCAAAACGGTAAAGAAATCAAAGTCTCTTTAGCGAGTAAGATCTTTAACTTAATTTTAATTAAATTCTCCACATTAGACGCTCATCAAATGGGTATTGAAATGGAATGTGAGAAACCAGGTTGGAACGATGCGATGAATGGTTTACCTGGCTTATTTGCTTCTGCGATGAGTGAATCTATTGAATTACTTAGACTTGTTGACTTTGCTCTTAACTCATTTAAAGACTTTAAAGATAGAAATATCGCTTTAATGGATGAGCAATATGACCTATATGTCTCTATTAGAGATGGAGTGAATAAATTACTCTCTGGTAGATTATCTCAATTTGATTATTGGGATAAAGTTACTACCTCTAGAGAAGTCTTAAGAGAAAAAACACATTTAAAGGCCACTAATAGCGGTAAATCCATTGATGTTAGCGAAGCTCTTGAACTTCTTACTGAAATGAAAGATATCCTCTCTAAAGGTATCTTAGAGGCCAAGAAATTAGGTGGAGGAATTATTCCTTCTTACATCATAAACGACGTCTCTAAATACGAAGTGACTGATAAGGTCAATCACTTAGGCTATAAAGTGGTCAAACCATTAGAGTTCACTCAACGATTAATCTCTTATTTCTTAGAAGCCTCCGCACGTATGGCTAAATTAGGCGAAAAATTCTTTGACGAAGAAGATTACGTCCGCATCTATAAAAGCGGCCTACGCGACCAAAAACTCGGTTTCTACAAGACTTGTGACGATATTGAGAACGATCCATTTGAAATTGGAAGAGTTCATGCCTTCACAAAAGGATGGCTTGAAAGAGAATGTAACTTCCTCCACATGGGTTATAAATATCTCCTTGGTTTACTTAAGGCTGGCTTATATAAAGACTTCTATAACGAAATGAAAGTAAACTTTGTTTGCAACATGGATCCATATGTTTATGGAAGAAGCCCAATTGAGAATTCAAGCTTTGTTGTTCCTACATGTAACCCAAATAAGAGAATGCATGGTCAAGGTCAATTTGCTAGATTAACAGGGGCTAACGCAGAAGTGTTAGACATGTTTTACATCATGTTCTTAGGTGAAAGAGCCTTCAAGATGGAAGATGGTGAACTAGTCTTTACTCCTTCTCCAAGAATTTCCAAAGAATTCTTTGATGAAAATGATGAAGTTTCTTACCCACTTTTCTCTAAGTGTGTAATCACAATCCACAATCCTCAAAGAATTGACTTATATAACCACAAAAAATATTCCTACGTTGTTAATAATAAGGAATATGCCTCTATTAGAGGTGAACTCGCTTCCGATTTAAGAAGCGGAAAAATCAAACAATTAAGAATTGAGGTCATTGATGAATAAGAAGTTATCCGCTTTATTTGCATTAACTTCGCTTCTTCTCTCATCTTGTGCGACTTTGACAATTCCTAGTGGAATTCCTCACGGAGAACAAGGTGAAGGTGGTGAAACACCTGAAGAAGTAGTTTTCAATGTGACATCTTCAAAATTCATCGATGAAGAAGGACACTTAGAAGTTAGTTATTCTTGTAACTATCCTTCTCCTTTTGAAGTAACAGGGCATAGTTTCTCCAAATTAAATGTCTCAGGGGTGTCCATAAGTGAGCTAACTAGAGGAAATAATATGTTCACTATTCTTAGCCCAGTTGTTTATTCATCTTTAAAACTTGAGTTTTATGATACGAACAACGTTATTTATCTCACCTCAAGACTTAATGATGTAGAGATGTACACTCCTGAAGTTATCATCCCTGATGATCCTCCAGTGGTTGACCCACCAGTAATTGATCCACCTGGACCAACAATTGATTATCCACAAGGCTATACAGAACTATATTGGTCTGATGAATTCGATGGAGATAAACTCGATAAAGGTAATTGGACTTATGAAACCGGTAACGGAAGTGGTGGCTGGGGAAATAACGAAGCTGAATATTACACAGATAGTAATGATTTCGTCAGTGATGGAGTTTTAAC
>CAMOSZ010000052.1:0-16046 GCA_946625285.1 uncultured Caryophanales bacterium
TCCATGCCTCAATTCACCCATATCTTTATCCTTTACATATAGTATATCAAAAAAGTGGCTTTTAAGCCACTTAATACTTATATTATTTTATGAAAAATCATCAGTATATAGTATTTTAAATCACTTTCATCTCGGCGGTTGAACAACCGAAGATTCCCGTTCATATTCCAAAAGGAATAAAGCAACAAAAAATGGTCAGTCTATATACCAACCATTTCTTTATAAGCCCTGTTGCTTATACTTCTTTTTCTTCTTGCTCTTTGACCTTCTCAGCGTCCTTTAGAACTAGTCCAAAGGCCACTAAGGTTGCCATTGAGAAGATGTAAGCTGGAATCGCGGTTCCTTTATACGCTCCGGCATTTTGATTACTGATATCAGTAAATCCTTTTGTAGTCTCTTTCCAATAAAGAGCTAAGTTATGCCATTGAAGAGCAGTTGTGTATTCGCTTTCTCCTTCAGGAGTATCAGGGTAATCTGCCCTATTTACTTCCTCAAGCGCATTAGGAACTTTTGCTATAACATTGTTATAACTCATCTGAGATGAGCTTCTCATTGTTTCAGAAGCTTTATATTTTGCTTTTTGATATTGAGAAATGGTAAAGAAGGTGAGTGCGAAAATACCGCATCCGCCGATGATTCCAACATAAGCAAGTTTTCTTAACTTTTTCTTATCGAGTTTAATCATCGCAACTTATTCCTCCTTTGCTTCTTTTCCATCTTTTTCTTCACTAGCTTCTTGAGCTTCAGCTTCTTCAGCTTCACTTTGAGTAGAAACTTCGCTTTCAGCTTCACTAGATTTTATAGGAGCCTCTGGATCATCATTACCGTGATATTGATTGTCTGTTAATAAGTTATATTCAGTTTCAATATCAAAGAAGTGCATGGCTTTTCCTTCAAATGTTACGTTAATAACATTACCGGACACCATATATGCTCTTTCTTCATCAGTAAGGTTGATAGTAGGAATTCTCACTACGAGTTTAGTGCCATCCTCAGTAGCGACGTGAAGGTGATATTCACTACCCATCATTTCATTGACGAGAATTGTGACTGGGAAACCACCTTTTTCTCCTTGTTTCATTAAGGTGACGTGTTCTGGACGGACACCTAAATAAATCTCTTTTGGTTCAACGTTTCTCTCTTTTAAGAGTTTTCCTTTTTCACCTGTGACCTCTAACTTATAACCAAATGGAGAAACAAAGTATTTATTTCCTTCTTTAGTTAATTGAGTCTTAATGGTGTTCATCATTGGAGCACCGATGAATTGAGCAACGAATAAGTTTGCTGGCCAATCAAATAATTCGGTTGGAGTACCTACTTGCATGATATAGCCATCTTTCATACAAACGATTCTATCACCTAAAGTCATAGCTTCAGTTTGGTCATGGGTAACATAAATAAAGGTTGTATTAATTCTCTTTCTAAGGAGAATAATTTCCGCTCTCATTTGGTTACGGAGTTTCGCATCGAGGTTGGATAATGGTTCATCCATTAAGAAGACCTTACAGTCTTTAACCATCGCTCTACCGATAGCAACACGTTGTCTTTGTCCACCGGAAAGGGCCTTTGGTTTACGAGTTAAGTATTGAGTAATACCTAATACTTGAGCAGCGTTAGTTACTCTTTCATAAATCTCGTCTTGACTCATCTTAGGATTCTTTTGGAGTCTAAGAGGGAAGGCGATATTTTCATAAACTGTTAAGTGTGGATATAAGGCGTAGTTTTGGAAGACCATTGAAATGTGACGGTCTTTTGGTTGAAGATCGTTCACGACTTCACCATCGATTTCCACTGTTCCTTCAGAGATATCTTCTAGACCAGCAACCATTCTTAAAGTTGTTGATTTTCCACATCCAGAAGGACCGACGAAAACGATGAATTCTTTATCGGCAATGTCAAGGTTGAAGTCATGAACCGCAGTGACATTTCCGGAATATATTTTCTTTACATTTGTTAATTTTACAGTAGCCATAAATTAGCCTCCTATCCTTTAACTGCGCCACCAGTAACACCTTCAACATAGTATTTTTGAAGGAACATGAACAAGACCATGACTGGAATTGCAACAATAACTCCACCGGCGCAGAAGTGTGTGAAGTTATCTGAGATCATAGAGGCGCTTAACCACGTATATAATCCAGCAGCAACGTTAAGACCTGTTTCAGATCCAATCGCGATAACTGATGCGAAGATGTAATCGCCCCAAGGACCCATGAAGGAAGTCAAAACGGTGTAAATAAGAATTGGTTTACAAAGTGGAAGAATTACTTTGTAGAAAATTTGGAATCGAGTAGCTCCATCAACTAGAGCCGCTTCATCAAGTGATTTAGGTAAAGTATCTAAGAAACCTTTTGATACATAGTAACCCATACCACTACTAGCAACTGAGACTAAGATTAAGCCTGGGACAGCGTTATCACCAGTTAGTCCAATTGATTTCAAGACTTGATAGAGAACAATCATCGTTAAGAAACCAGGGAACATGCCTAAAACAAGCATCACGTTCATTAATGGTTTACGAAGTTTGAATCTAAATCTTGATAAGGTGTAGCTCATCATGAACTGCATGATTGTTTGAAGCACACAGACAAATAGAGCAATGATAAAGGTATTGAAATACCATTGTAAGAAGTTGTTCTCCGCGGAGAATAAGTAGATATAGTTATCAAACCCAAATTGTTTTGGGAAGACATAGTTAACAATACCAGTATTCTCAGTTCTAAATGATTGGAACACTAAGAAGATAAATGGAAGAATCCAGATGATTGAGATTAAGGCAAGAACAATATAGCTAACAGTGTTAACAAGAGTACGTTTCTTGCTTAAAGACATTGAATGTTTTTCGTTTGCCATTATTGGAATTCCTCCTCGTTCTTTGTAGATGGAATGAGGTTATAAACCACTAAGGAAACAACCGCAACAACGATAAAGACCATGATACCGATAACCGCTGCAAACTTATAATCACTATTGTTAACGGCTAAAGAATAAAGCCAAGTGATAAGTAAGTCAGTGCTACCAGCGTCACCATACATATCAGTGTTAATTGGTCCACCACCAGTTAATAAGTAAATAACATTGAAGTTATTCATATTTCCGGTGAAGCTTGTTAATAAATATGGACCAGTAACGAATAACATATATGGAAGAGTAATCTTCGAATATTGTTGCCATGCATTCGCACCATCAATATTTGCGGATTCATATAAGTCAGCTGGGATGTTCATTAAGATACCTGTAACAACAAGCATTAAGTAAGGAACACCAATCCAGATGTTAATGATAATAACAGTGATTCTTGCTAGAGTTGGATCTCCCCAGAAGTCGATTGGTTGATAATTGTCATTACCAAAGAATCTAGCAATGCCATCAAATAAGCCGTTAATTAAGCCATCTGTAGCAAACATCTGTGAGACATAAAGAATAGAAATAAATTGAGGAATAGCGATAGAGAAGACTAAGATTGTTCTCCATAACTTCTTTAATTTAATTCCTTTCTTATTAATAAGCATTGCAACAAGCATTCCTAAGAAGTAGTTAGTGAATGTTGCAAAGAAGGCCCACACAAGAGTCCAGAGTAAGATTTGACCGAATGTCGCGGAGAATGATTTTCCGCCTGCGGTCCAAGTAAAGATTTGTTTAAAGTTATCTAAACCAACCCATCCAAATAATGTCGCGTGTTGCGCATCATAATCAGTAAAGGCAACAAGGACCATGAAGAAGATTGGTAAGATAGTGAAGATAACAATACCAATAGTTGGTAAGGCTAATAAGGTTTTGTGGAAGTTTTTATCCACCATCGCTCTAAGGTCATCTTTAGCACTATCAAGTTTCTTTTCATCTTTAATGATTTCTTCAGCGATTCTATTTTGCTTGATATTTAAATACCAAGTGTAAATAAAGGCGATAATGAAGAATAAAGTTAATACGCCATAAAGAAGAATATTGAAGGAGTTATCACCTTGAATGACTGTACCATCAGGATTAACGATCGTGTCTTTTGTACCCAAGATATAAAGTTGAGAGAAATAACCGCCACCAAAGCAAGCCATGTAGACGATAAAGACAACTTCAAAGATTAAGAAGAGTATTCCTCTTAGCCATTGTCCTCTTAGAATAGAACCAAAGCCCATTACAAAGTAAGAAACTTTAGTTTTCCAGTCTCCATGGACAAAAGTTAAACCGATATCTTTAAAGGTATTAACAATGCCCCAGAAGGCTTTTTTGAGGAAACCCCAGATATTTAATCCGAGTTTTTTGAATTTTTGTGGAATTGATTTAAAGAAGGAGACAAAGTTAATGCCAAATCTTTGGAGCTTTGTTTTCTTTAACATTTCCAATTGATTAGTATTTTCCATGTTCCCTCCTATTCATCAAGTAACATTGGAAGTCCAGCTTCGTAGTTGTTAAGCAAGTCTTGAATATCAGCTTCAGTACTTGTTGTAGTAATACTACCTGCTAAACCACCTAATGAGTTGAACCATGCGCCTGGGCATTGTTCTTGTTGGTGTGCATATTTATGTTGAGCAAATAAGGCTTTTAAAGCTGGGTGATTTTGAACATCAGGATTCTCAGTTGCGCCTTTATTTGTTGGACCCCAAGAAACAGCCTTAAATCTATTTAATTGATTTTCAGCGTTAGTGAGGTATTCAGCGAGTTTACGACATACACTAGCTTTCTTTTTATCAGCTTGAGGTTTAACACCCATGAGTTTATATCCATCAAAGGAAGACATATGGCGACTAACACCATTGACTTTAAAGCTAGGAAGTTCTGCACACACTAAATTGTCACCGAATTGTCCTTTAATATATTCATATTCCCAAACACCGGTGATGATTGCTCCAGCGGAGTTAGTCCATGTTGATTTAGTCGCAACAACAGAGTTATCTGCTAAAGAGCGATATGCTAAACCAGCTTCAATTCCATGCTCACTATTGTAATTATCATCATAAGATAAGAAGCTACCTGTTTTTGGATCAGTAGTCCAATGAGATTCACAACCAGTGGCTAAGAAATAACTAGCTGCATAGAAGCCATTCTTTCTATCAAAGTTAAGTTTCTTCTTTGCTGCTTTAAGTTTAGCAAGCATTGTATCCATGTCTTTGACATCTTCACTAGTTAGAATTGAACTATCGTAATAAAGGAAATATCCGTTATCACTAGTAGTTGGGAAAGCATACATCTTATCAGCGATACTTGCCGCTGCAACTGAATCTTCAGAATGTGTTTCCTTTAAATGTTTCTCTAATGAAGCATCAAATGAAGCTAATGCGTTAGCGGTTTTAAGTCTAGATAATTGGTCTTGCGCAAAGATGAAGATATCAGCACCGCTGCCAACGTCTTGAAGCATCTTTGTCGCTGCTTCACCTTCACTCATTGGTTGAACTTGTGCAGTAATCGTGTATTTACCACCACTAGCAGCAACGAAGTTATTAATTTGAGCTTCAGTTAAGCTTGTAATTTTAGTGTCGACCCACACTTTGATTTGATAACTGCCTGAGTCATCAAGAGTTTCATCACCACCCCAAGTGCCACTTTCAGTGAAGAAGCTAACACCATCAGGAAGATGATAGGCAAATTTGAAATTACAGCTCGCTAGTAAGAGAACTGGTAAGAAAGACAAATATTTAATATTCTTTTTCATAAATTCTCCTTTCTAGCTATTGCTCACCCAAATACCGTAGAGGTTTAGGATATTGCTTTGCTTGTAATCGTTTTCAAAATCCCATAAGAGGCTTTCATCAAGCGCGCTTGGGTATTCAGAATATCCAATGAAATGTGGATATAAGGCATCTGGAGCCATCGCATCAGTGAGGACAGCTTCTTCTGGACAGGTCTTTAGTGGAACTAAGCTATACCAGTCCATCGTATAAATTGGAGTATCGGAATTTGAGAAATTCAAATAGAAGTTAACAACCATATTGAATTCTTCAGGGAGGTCTCCGCCTCCTCCGCCTCCTCCGCCTCCACCTCCGCCAGGAACGTGTTCTGGAATACCAGGATAGTCAATGGATGGAGTGTATAAAGAGGAGTTACAACTTGCCATTAATAGAGGTAATGCAAGTAATGGTAATAAATATTTCTTTTTCATCATCATTACCTCCTAGCAGTTACCCTTGGAGTTGAAGATTACAATTGTATTCTTACTCCAGAAGTCGATCTTGCCGGTATCGGTGTTCATGGTGTATCCACCATAATCCCAAGCATATTCCCATAATCCGGAACTGATTCTTGAATCACCCCAGACAGATGTTTGGTCATTACCAGTACATAAGTAGACGAATGTTTCGTTGACTTGCATAGCGCATGAAGTGCTATCAAATGCACCCCATTCGCCACCGCCCCAAACGATGTTATCAACTTTATGGCCACCACTTGTTGAACCAACAAAGGCGTTATAGCCATTATTAACTCCACGTTTCTTTGCAAGTGTCTTATGCATTCTAATTAAAGAGGAGAAGCAACGAGTAAGGCTATATCCAGTAACATTTGTATCAATTGTTTGACCATCAATAGTAACTGATAGCTTGTTGCCCCATTTGAATGTATTGACACTAGCAGGAGCGTTATATGAGTTATGAGAGATGAAGTGTCCATGCATTTCAGCGTATGAATCTGCAGTGACAGCATCTAAATCTTTAACATTTAATTCTTTAGTTCTTAATAACTCTTCTCCACCAAGCATGAAGGCTGCTGAGTTACCCGCAAAGATTAAGGCATGTGCTTGAAGAACACCATGCACTAATTGATTTGGGCTAGCAGGAGCGCCATCAGTTAAGGTGTTATAGAGTTGATCTCTAACTGTCCAGTTATCGTGACAAGACGCATAGTTAATAGTTTGTTCTGGATAATATCCTGAGAGTTGACCATCAGTAGAAACTCCACCATTAACTCCCCATAATCCAGCAGCAATTGTCCAAGCGTATGAACTTGCATTTCCAGTTTGGAGATATCCTTTGCCTGGATAACCATTAACATTATTATCACCTCTAATCGCGTTTCTAACTGCGTCATTAAATCCGCCGAGATAAACGCCATTAGTTTTGAAGTTATTACATTCGTTATAGACTTGCCAGCTCATCGCACCAAAGTTTTGTGGATCTGGCTTACCTGGGTTAGCTTGCTTCCATTGATCACTACCTTCGCCATGATATCCGCCACTGGTCCATCCTTCTCCGTATAAGTAGATATCTGGATCAATTTCGTATAAGGCTTCTTTAGCGGCAATCATGGTCTTAAAGTCAATTAAGCCCATTAAGTCAAAACGGAATCCTTTAATCTTATATTCAGTTGCCCACATCTTAAGAGAATCAACGATGAATTTTCTCATCATTGGTCTTTCAGATGCGACTTCATTATGGCAGCCTGAACCATCCCACATTTCTCCAGCTTGTTGGTAACGGATTTGTTTACCTGTACCTTCTTCGGTATAGTAATAATCCATTGCTGCATATCTGAAGTAATAACGTGGCATAAGTTTATGGAAGTTACTACCAGTAGCAGAGCTAACGTGGTTATAAACAACATCCATAATGACACGGGTGTGTACATCATCAGTGTGCCCTTCTCTTACTTTTGATAATTGAAGAACGAGGTTTTTAAATTCTCTCACTCTTGCTAAACCATCATGTGGATTAGAGGAGTAACCACCTTCCACGACATTATAGTTAAGAGGATTATAGCCCCAGTTATATTTAAGGACTTCTGTACTTTCATCGTTATCATGATCAAAGACTGGAAGTAATTGAACCGCTTCAATACCCAATTCTTTGATATGGTCATAACCTGTTGTAACAAATGGTTCATCAGGTAAATGTGTTCCGCTTTCTACGAACGCGTTATAAGTACCATTTTTATTGTTGTTATTACTAACCCAAGAAGAATCACCCGTGAAGTCTTGAACATGAACTTCATAAATTGATAATTCTTGTGGAGTGGTAATGTCATAACCTGGCTGACCATCCCATCTAAGCGGTAAAGAGTTCCATCCATCAGGATTAGTTTCTGCTTTATCATAGATAAGTCCACGAACACCACACGCTCCTGCAGAAGTTGCGTATGGATCCATAGTCACATTAGTGCCTAAGGTGTTATCGACTTGGATGTTATAGTATTTACCTTTAAGGTTTCCTTCGATTTCTAAGTACCAAATTCCACCAGAAGTGTAATGCATGTGATAACCTTTATATTTATCATCGCCACCAAATTCAGATGGAGTATCAGAATCATATAAGAGAACGGTTAAATTTGCAGAAACAGGTGACCACACTTTAAATGTTGTCTTTGTTTCGGTATATGTCACACCAAGATCGGTATTTAAGTTCGCAGTTTCATAATATTGATGGAACTTATCTGAATCATATAAGGTATCAAATCTAACTGTAACAATCTTAGATAAGGCAGCCATATCAGGATCTGAATCTGTACTTGGATCGTGAGACACTAATGAATAGACAACATTAATATGTGCTTCGTATGGAAGAACAATATTAAATTCCCCATTAGAGTTTCCGGTTCCTGAACCAGTTTTGACCAAATACCAACGTTTGATATCTTCGCGTTTCTTTGGTTTGATTTTGTAATATGTTTCATCAAATGCATATAATTCCCAGTTAACTGTGGTAGTTTCTTTAGTTAATGTACATTTGATAGTTTTCCAATCGGTAAATTGCGCTAATGCGACACCGTGCACTCTGGTTTTGTTTTCACTATCAAGAATAGCGATTCCTCCTCCAGCAGCAGGCATTGTCCAAACTTCACAGACATCGCTTCCTTCTTGAGGTGGGAATTCAGAATATACGAGTTGCATATCATCTGATTGTCCTCCCCAGTTGAGGTTCATTTCATTAATCATCTTATATTTGATGATAAAGAATAATTTACTCTTGCCGGCGAACGCTGTGAATCTTGCATCATTAACGAAATCTAGAGTAATTGTCATCATTGTTCGATCTGCATTAACAGTCATGATGTCACTGGCGTTTTCTAAGTTATATTCAACACCATCTTGACCGGTAACCCAAAGGTAGAAGGCTCTACCATCGTTACCACCATTTTCGTTAAAGTAGTGAAGGATGACTTTATTAACTACTACTGTTTGATCTTCCTCTTCGTCATCGTCAGGTGCTCTAGTAATATAGCGGCCATTGATGATGTCTGGTCTATCTAATCGCGCCGGTGTCACTTCGTCATAAAGAGCAGTGTCAACTCCTGCATCAGGATATTCGCTTGCTTTAGGTGAAGATTTGATACCGATAAGCGCTCCAAACACTAAGAAAGAAGGAACCATAGCTAATAATGCTTTTTTGATTATCTTCATAAGCTAAATCCTCTCTTCTTTAGTTTATTAAACTAATTGACGTAAATTATGCTTGTTGGCCAAATGTGTAATCAAACCAACCGTGTTGTATTGAACCTTCCCATTCCCAGTGGCCACCATCATGCCATCCTGTATAAGTAATGACATAGGTCTTACCAGCAGTAATAGTTGTTGAACCCATGTTAATTGTGGAGTTCATCTTATCGTAGCTACCGTTATATGGATGGAAGTAACTGGTTGAATCAGTTTTAACTTGATCCAAGTAACAGTTAACTGAAGCAACAGTTGTTGCCGTGAATGTCGCAACATATTGTCCGTTTGCTTGTTTAGTAGCGTCTTTGAAGTTGCCATTAACTGCAATGTGGACGTTAGTGGCATCTGTCCAGTCTCCAATACCTGCAAGAATAATTGTGAATGTTTCAACTGCGGCAGGTGGTTCTGCTGGAGAGACAGTTCCTGGTTCACCACTAGAGAATGTGTAATTGAACCAAGCATCATTCCAGTCATCGCTATGATATGCCCAGCCAGTAACTGCAATGGTGTAAGTTCCACCTAGTTCAAGATTGACTGTGCCAGTCTTAATGATGGAATACATCTTATCGTTATCTTGGACACCACTATATGGGTGGAAGTATCTACCACCATCACCACCTTGATTAAGGAAGGCATGGAGAGTAGTAATCTTACCTTTAACGTGGATTGTTGCTTTATAGTTACCTGATGCCTCTTTAGTAGCAGCGACATATTTATCGTTGATACCAAAGTTGACATTAGTGGTTCCTGGCCAGTTTCCAATACCTGCTAAGTAGAAGGTGATATCTCCTTCTTCTTCAGGTGGAATGACTGGTCCTGGAGGAACCGAACCATTACCGCCACCAAATGAAGCATATAAGATTTTGCCTCGAGCAGCAGGAACAGTTGTGTATTGTTTTAATGCTCCTCCACCTTCGTAACATTGCCATGTCACAAATTCTGAACCTTCAACAGTGGAAGTAACATCTGTTTTAGTTGGTAATGGATCGCCAACTTTAGCAGTGAATTCAACTGTGTTTTCTAAGAATAAGGCAGCAATGTCACTACCAGGATTACCTTGATATCTACCATTAGCGCCAATAACTAAGTAAGTAGTAACTGTTTCGCCAACAGCAGGAATGTTTGGATCATCAGGTCCTGGTCCTGGACCTGGTCCTGGAGGTGGATCGATGTGTCCTTTTGGATAGACACTTACAGTACATGTAGAACTATATTTCCTATTGTTATAATTAACGAACGCGGAAACAGTTGTTGTACCTTGTGCTAAAGCACTAACAGTGACTTGTAAGCCTGTTGGTGCATCTAAAGAAACAATATCGTCGTTAGCAACTTCCCAATAAATGTCAGCGGTTTTATCAACTGTGGCATTTAATGTTGTCTTATCACCAATTTCCATCGATAATGATTCACTTGAAATGGTGATAGTTGCTTTATCAACTGGGTTTGATGATTCTTTACCGTTATATTTGACACATCCAGATAAGGACATCGCAAATACTGGGAGAACCATTAATAAGAGTGACTTAAACTTTTTCATTTTCATCAACCTCCTATTCCCCAAATGCGACAACGGTCCATGGGTGGGTACCGATGTCAGCGTCAGTAATACCGCTACCTAAGACCATCACTGGGGTATGATTCATTGCTTTACCCGCGTGATAATCAGGATTCATCGACCAAGCGCTTGAGCCTGTTCCGGTATTGATATAGATAATTAATTTACAGTTGCCAGTATTGTCATCGACTCTAATTCCGATAACATGACCTCCATCAATATAGGAGATACGGGCATCTTCTGGATACATATGTTTGAGAGTGTTCAAACCTTTGTACCAGTTATACATTGAATTTGGATCAGCCTTTTGTTCTTCCATAGACTTGAGGGTCTTATTGTAACTATCAAGTTCGAACTTATATTGACCACTCTTGTAGTTGGCTCTAGCTGTTTGATCTTGCCATAAGAATGGTTGACGATACCAAATATCTTCACAGTTTTCATTGCCATATTTTGCAATGTGCTGATCAGTATTTGAGGACATACCAAGTTCATCACCATAGTAAATCCAAGAAATACCTCTATTGAGCATTGTTAAAGCAGCGTGGATTTTAGCCTTGTTAACTTGATCACCACCACCATTAACATTGTTCATTGCCACTGTATCACCAGGTTTGCTTCCAGCAGTACCATTGACTTGGTTAATTGCTCTCATAACGTCGTGGTTAGAAGTAAATGCACCGTCAATGAAGTCTGGACGTTTGCCACCTGGGACATACATTGTTTCTGTTTCACTAATCTTAAGTGGTACATCATCATTAGATGAGAATGGTTCAAATGTCTCTTTTGCTTGTCCATAAGCAAATCCACCACCACAGTAAATTTGTGAACAAATGTGGTAGTAAAGTGAGAATGAGAATTGGCTATCAAGTGCTTGATAATAAGGAGCAATTCTATTTCCCCATCCATCAAAGTTTTCACCAACTAAGAAACAGTTTGGATAATCCGCTTTTAATGAATCAGCGAATTCTTTCCACCATGTGACGTTCTTAGTTAAGTTAGATGAATAGTCAAAGTCTTTTGTAACTCTTTCGCCTTTCTCATCGTCGTAAGCTTCTTTAGAACCTGTATCAGTGATAATGATGTCGCCGTTTTGATAGCATTCATCTCTCATAAAGATGTGTTTAACAGCGTCAAGACGATATCCATCTAATCCGAAAGAAAGCCAATATTTTGCCATATTAATGACAAGTTGACGTGTCTTAGAGTTTTGATAGTTAATTTCTGGCATACCACTGCCGAACTTACCGTAATAGTAATAATTTGATTCACCATCACGATACCAAGAAGGGTTCTTACTTGTTGCGTCTTGTTCAACAGTAATCTTTTGGTAACTACCATTAATGTATTTATCGATTAAATCGGTTTTGTATTTCCAAGTATAGATATCTCTCCACTCGTTCTTACCGCCATTACCGTTATCACCCCATTGGGAATTGATAAACCATGGATTACCTTTTGAAGTGTGGTTAAGCACTAAGTCCATGATCACTTTCATACCCATTTTGTGAGCCTTATAAATAAGTTCACGGTAATCTTCAATCGTTCCGAATCTCTTATCTACTGCAAGATAATCAGAAATATCATATCCGTGATAAGAATCAGATTTTTGGATTGGAGTAAGCCATAAGACATCAACGCCTAAATCTTTTAAGTAATCAAGGGATTGAATGATACCTCTAATATCACCAGTTCCATCTCCGTTACTATCTCTAAATGAGGCAACAAAGATTTGATATCCAACACCAAGTTTCTTAAATGCATCAGCAGTTGAACTAACATTAAAGACATCTTGATATGAAGCATCAATTGAAGAACTGTATTTACCAGTTGTATCAGTGTCAATTGGATTGACCTTAACTTCAGGAGTTCCATCTCCAGCGTAGTAAGAATAATTGGATAAAGCGCCTTTAGAGACAAATAAGTGAACGGTTTTGCCTCCTTCAATTGCTCTCCAGTTTTCACTAACAGCAATGTCGTCGACATAGGTTTCTCTACCACCATCAGAGACCCAGTTAGCGGAACCATCCATAGAGTTTTGCTTAACGAGTAAGAATCCGATTTCTTCCATGCCTTCAAAGGTCACTGGATCACCGGTCTTACCACCGATAAGACCACTTCTATTGAGGTCGACATCCATAATCGCACCATATTTGTCATAATAGATGTCATTACCTGTTTTACCAACGTCAGCCTTTGTCATCCAATTAGTAGACATTGGTTTAAGAGTTAAAGTGCTTGAAACAACAGGGTTAGCACTATAACCCCATAAGGTTCCTTCAAGATCATCAGGAGAAGATTGCCAAATCCACAAACAATAATCGTCGTAATTTGTTTCTGCTCCTCTATTGTAGTGAAGGTAAAGATGGCCTGGCTTAGAAATGCTGTTTAGCCAGTAATCGTATTGGTTAGGATCGTCTTCCTCAGTAGCTTGAGTTTCCATATTGTGGACATATGGTTCTAAACTTCCAAGCGCGATACATCCAGCCATAGCGAAAACAGGCAAAAAACCCATAAATAAAAATTTTTTCTTCATAAGCTATACCTACTTTTTCAAATAGTTAGTTATACCAACGATAACTTTCTTTAGAAAAATTATAAAACTAGATTGCTTAGAGTGCAACTCTATTGAACATAGAGAACACCGGTAACAAGAAAAACAATCAATTACCTGTTTTAACCCTTAAAACACATTATGTTTTTGCTGGGTTTATAGTATATTGATTTGAGGCAATTATTATTTAACTTACTTTTTCGAAATTTTTATAAATAAAAAAATGTTTGAAAATCAATCTCAAACATTATTTTTTTGACCTCAAAAATTTAAAATTTGTATCTTTCTTTCTGCTTCCTAATGACTCCAGTTCTAATCACTAGCTGAGCCACTAATCCTACTAAAACTCCGGTGATAACTGATGTGACCAAGATGATTGGAAGATAATAAAGAACATACACTGTACCTAAATATATCATCGCAATTAGGATCTGTCCTATCACATGGAATACCGCTCCAATAACCGAGACGCCGATGATAGAAAATTTCTTAATTAGAAGATAGAAAAGTATCATTATTCCAATTGAGAAGGCTGCTCCTGTTAAGGACATGAAAAAGCCCATAGAAAGGAATGTCCCTCTAATTAACCCCACTACTAAAACACGTAAGAGGTCCACTAAAATAGCCTCTAATATTCCTAATTCATAAAGGATAATAAGGATTACAATATTGGCTAAACCAAGTTTCACTCCAGGAACACCAAAAGAAGGAATAAAAGATTCAATAATACCAATGACTATTGCTCCTGCAGTAAGTATTCCTAGTAAAGCTAATTTATGTACACTAATCTTTTTCATAATTATGCATCCACGTCGTTAGGACTTACTCCAATAGTGATATAAACTGCGTTATAGGCGCAGATAATTGGGTGAGATGTATCAGAAACATAACCCATATGAACACAGTCTTGGTGAGGACAATTAGATTCTAAAATAGCGATCGCTCCATCTTTCGTGTGGATATGAACTTGTCCATGTAATCCTTCTACATAGTAATGTTTATCTTCTCTTTTTGATAAATCAATAACTTCCACCACTGTGTTTTGTACTGATACAGTTGCAATTAGGTTTGATGTGTTTTTGTTCTTTGAAATAACGTTAATTGTGATTAACGCACTAATTGCCACTAATAAAAGTGAACCAATAAGGATTAAATCATTTCTTAATTTCTTTTTATCTATCATCTCGTATATACCTCTAATGAATCAGATTTATAGACGATTTGATTGTCTTTGCTCACTATTACTTGGACGTTTAGATCTTTTTCCACTTTTTTAATCTCTTCTAAAGAAGAAAGCATTAAAGAAGTTGATAAAGCGTCTCCTAAATATCCAGATTCAGTTACCACTCTAACCGTGTCATATTGAGTTAATGTACTACCAGTAAAAGGATTAACAATATGAGAATAAGTTACATCTCCAATGGTCACTCCTTGTTCAAGGTTTCCACTTGCAGAGAAGAAGCAATTCTTAAGCTTAATATATGAGTTAGGAATATCATTTAATCCAACTGTGTAATAACCATTATCAGTCTTTTTTTCTCCGAGAAGTATTGAAGAGGCACCCGCGTTAATTAAGTAATATCGAAGATTATTCACCGTTGCAAGGTATGTTTTCACATAATCAAGCATGTATCCTTTAACAATGCCGCCTAAATCAATTTCTGCCTCACCCGTTTTTTGAACATGCTTCTTATCTGTAGATATAGTTAAAGAGGTGTTATTTATTTTTTCTAACTCTTCTTGGATAACTTCGTTTGATAAAACTTCTCCATTAGAGAGGCTTTCTTTCCATTTTTTCGATAAAGAGCCAGTGAACATCGAAAAATATTTAGCCCCTTCATTACTTACATGTTGAGAAACCATAAGTAAATCCCCAAGGACTTCATCTATCTCAATAGACTCACTCGTGTGGTTAATCGTATAAACATTATTCTCCGTTCTCTCTAAGTAGTTATCAGAAAGAATATCAAATCGTTTAATAACGTCTTTGACAGTACCCACTACTTCTTGAGTTTTAGAGGCAATGTTAATGTTGATATAGGTATCAAAAGCAAAAATCCTGTCCGAATAATCAGTGGAACAGGAAGTAGTTAATATAGAGACAAGTAATAAAGGTAGAAGTTTTCGAGCTTTCATATTATAGATGTGCTTTTATTTTACTGCCATCTTCGTTTGGATGCTCGTTTAAATATTCAATAATTGGTTTGAAGTTAAGGTCTTCTTTACCAGGTTTACATTTTTTAAGGTTTTCTTCTTTACCAGACACAATGGCCTCCGCCATATCGTGACATCCTGCATAGCCACAGCTACCGCAGTTATAATTAGGAAGTCTTTTCGCGACTTCTTCAATTCTTTCATCTTCTTTTACGTGAAGGATTTTTGCGGCAATAGCTAAACCAAACCCTAAGATAAGGCCAACACCAAGAAGAATTAAGACTGCCCATAAGATTTCCATAATCTATTCTCCTTCACTGTGATAGAAAGAACATTCTTTATGTTTAGAACAAGAAGAACAATTCTCTTCACTAATTTTAATACCTTCGCATCCTTTAGGGGCTGGTGTTCTTTTGTAAAAAACAAAA
>CAMOSZ010000053.1:0-3255 GCA_946625285.1 uncultured Caryophanales bacterium
CTCAGACAAAAAAAGCCCTGACTAATCAGAGCTTGCATTATATTAATGCTTGTTGAGTTTTAAGATTTAACATTGACCAGGTTAATGCTAATGCGCTTTGCTTATCTACTTTATCAATGTTTTCTCTCTTCTCAATTATAGTCATTGTTAGATTTCTATCGCTATGTGCACTTAAATATGCATTGAGATTGATGGTTAGTGTAATATCTCTCTTACCAACCCTAATCTCTTTAATAAGAAGTTTAACTAAGGTCTTCATTGATTCAATTCTATTATCAGAAACAGCCTTACGGAGTTTAAGCATTCTACGAGCAACAATCTCTTCATGAATAACTGGAGTTGATGACAACTGCTTAGCAAGTATTTCTAACTCCTCTTCTTTTTTCATTTTGAGCCTGCTTTTCTTATCTATCTCTCTTAGTATCTCTGTATAGGCCATACTCTTTGCATCAGATAATGATGAAACTAGGTTTTCAATTGTCGTTTTTAAAGCTTTAACTTCATTCTCTAGTTTCCCCGTTTTTTCGTGAATCAGTTCATATTCTTTGCCTAGACTAATCTTCATCATCTTTTTTATTCCCTTAGCATATCCAGTATTCAATAAAACTGAATTGATAAGGTTGATGACATAGTTTTCTAATCTAATTGCGTGGATCGGTTTGTTGTTGCACGCCATTTCTCTTTTTCTTTTTGTATCACAGGTATATGCAATTCTAACAAATGTTCTTTTTCCATTTCCGTTGATATCAGTTTCACCTGACATCCTAAAGCCACATTCATCACAAACTACTAAAGAAGATAATAGGTATTTCCCGTTGCCCACGCCACATAAAAATCAGATGTTGAAGCAGAACAAGCATCATATAATATTGCCGCAACAATGAAAATTGCATAAGCAATTAATGTTCTTTTGAAATGAATATTAATGCGATATAACAGAAGTGTCGCTACTAAAATAACTGCATAGCCGATAAAAGCAGCTAATCCTAAGAATTCTAACCAACGCGGTAAGAATTTAAATTGTGAAGCGACCGAAAAAGAAGAAATTGATAAGAAAGCTTGACCCACTAAAAAGACGATAAAGCCTGTACGGAATTTATTAATTAATTTTAGTTTTGTTTGCGAATCCATAACAAAATACTATTATTTTATAAATTTAATTTTAAACATTTATAAAAAAGGCACGATTTTCATCATCGTACCTTTATCTAATTATTTCTTATTAGCTTTTGCTTCTTTTTTCTCGCGTTTTTTACGTTGCTTAATTGCTTTATGACGTTTGAGAATATATGGGAAGGCAACCTTTAACATATCTTCAGCGTGATGCATTTCTGCTGCTTGAGGAATGTCTCTAGTAATATGGATTGCATCAAAGTTACATCTGGTTGTACATAAGCCACATCCGATACATTTATTTAAGTCAACACGGCAAGCACCGCAGGATAAGCATCTCGATGCTTCTTTTCTGACTTGTTCTTCAGTAAGTGGTAATCTTAAATCTTCAAATGTCTTTAATGGTTCACCTGGTTTCATTCCTGGAGCTTGTCTAGGAGCGGTATCAAATCCTTCCACTAAGATGTCGTCTCTATCTAATTCGATAAATTGTCTTAAGTCTCTACCAATAGTTAATGATTGGCCTTCGTGGACAAATCTATTGATGGAAACCATTCCTTCTTTACCTTCAGCAATAGCGTCGATAACAAATCTCGCACCGTGATAAATATCTCCACCAACAAAGATATCTGGCTCACCTGTTTGGTATGTAACTTTATCTGCAACAGCTGTTCCGTTAGGTCTAACTTCAACTTTGGTGCCATCTAATAAATGACCCCATTCAGCGGATTGACCAATGGCCATTAAGATATTTTCACATTTAACTTCAATAGTGTCTTGTTCATCATATTGAGGATTAAATCTTCCATCTTTATCCTTAACGGATACGCATTTCTTAAAGACGATTGAACTGACCTTTCCATCTTTATCTTTGATGATTTCTTTTGGTCCATAACCGTTTTTAATAATGATACCTTCTGCTTCGACTTCTTCAATTTCATCTTGGGCAGCTGGCATTTCATTTCTTTGCTCTAAGCAAATCATATGGACTTTACCATTAGTTAATCTAGCAACGGTTCTAGCGACGTCTGCAGCGACATTACCGCCACCAACGACAACAACATCACCTTTTAATTTGCTAGATGTATCTTGGTTAACTCTCTTTAAGAAGCTGACACCTGATTCAACGCCTTTTGCGTCTTCTCCAGGTACGCCTGCTAATCTGCCACCTTGTAAACCGATAGCGATATAGAAGGCTTTATAGCCTTGTTTTCTTAATTCTTCGATAGTTATATCTTTACCGACTTCGATGCCACATTTAATTTCAGCACCCATTTCTTTGATGATATCGATTTCTGCTTCAACAACGCGTTTATCTAAACGGAAGCTAGGAATACCGTTGACCATCATACCACCTGGATTCTTTTCTTTTTCAAAGATGGTAACTGGATAGCCTTCAATTCTTAAATAATATGCAGCGGTTAATCCAGCTGGACCTGCACCGATGATAGCAATCTTATAATCATCCCATTGTTTTCCTTCAGCGTTATAACAATGTGGAATATAGCGGTTCTTCTTATCTAGTTCATGATAAGCGAGGAATTTTTTGATTTCATCAATTGCGACTGGTTTATCGATTAAACCTCTTGTGCAACGCGTTTCACATCTCTTATTACAAATGGAACCACAGACCGCTGGGAACGGGTTATCTTGTCTAATTAATTTTAAAGCGTCTTCATATCTTCCTTCTGCTGCCATTTTGACATAGCCTTGAATGGCTAAGTGAGCAGGACAGGCAGTTTTACATGGAGATGTACCTGTATCGTAACAATTTAATTTATTTGTTTCACGATAGTTTGGATCCCATTTTTCTGGTCCCCATGGTAAATCATCTGGTAATTCTTGAGTTGGATATGTTTGTGGTTTGCCGTTTTTTAAACAGAGTTTTTGACCTAATCTAGCTGCACCAGCAGGGCAGACTTCAACACATTTACCACAAGCGACACATTTAGATGTATCAACATGGGCTCTAAATGCTGATCTAGACATATTAGGTGTATTAAATAACTGTGATGTACGAAGCGCATAACAAACGTGTACATGACAGTTACAGATAGCGAAAATCTTGTTCTCACCATCAATGTTTGTAATCTGATGAACAAAACCATTGTCCTCAGACGTTTTGAAGATTTCAAGAGCCTC
>CAMOSZ010000054.1:0-7723 GCA_946625285.1 uncultured Caryophanales bacterium
TACCAAACGTTTCTACTGAAGCTAAGGCTCACTTAGATAGTAGAGGTATCGTTATTATTGGTACTGAAGTTAAAGAAGGCGATATCTTAGTCGGTAAAGTGACTCCAAGAGGACAAACTGAACCAACTCCAGAAGAAAAGCTCTTAATGGCGATCTTCGGAGAAAAGACTAACGAAGGTAAAGATGCATCTTTACGTGTCCCACATGGTGGAGCAGGTATTGTTCTCGATGTTAAGATTCGTAAAAGAGAAGAAAAGGCCAAGGATAACATTCTCCCACCAGGAGTTAATGAAATCGTCACTGTCTACATCGTTCAAAAGAGAAAAATCAGTGAAGGTGATAAGATGTCTGGCCGTCACGGTAATAAGGGTGTTATTTCCCGTATCTTACCAGAATGTGATATGCCATTCTTACCAGATGGTACTCCAGTTGACATCATGCTCAACCCATTAGGCGTTCCATCTCGTATGAACATCGGTCAAATTCTTGAAGTCCATTTAGGTATGGCGTTAAAGAAACTTGGCTACAAGATTGCTACCCCAGTCTTTGATGGAATTACAAACGAAGAGATCTTCGAGTTAATGAATCAAGCTGGTATGGCAAAAGACGGTAAAACCGTCTTATACGATGGCCGTACAGGTGAACCATTTGATGAAAGAATCAATGTCGGTGTCATGTATATGATTAAACTTGTCCACATGGTCGATGATAAATTACACGCCCGTGCGACAGGACCATATAGCTTAGTCACACAACAACCATTAGGTGGTAAAGCTCAAAACGGTGGTCAAAGATTTGGTGAAATGGAAGTTTGGGCTCTTGAAGCTTATGGCGCTGCCCACATCTTACAAGAAATTATCACCGTTAAGTCTGATGACCGTGTCGGTAGAAGAAAGACCTACGAAGCAATTATTAAGGATCAACCATTACCAAAAGCTGGTATCCCAGAAGCCTTCAAGGTTTTAGTTAAAGAATTACAATCCTTATCTATGGATGTCAAACTCCTTGATAACGAAGGTAATAATATTGATATGGACGCGCTCGCGAAAGAAGCTGACAAAGAAGAGAGAAAGATTAACACTGCTCTCCGTAATCTTGTCGGTGAAGAAAGTGGCAACGTTCAAACAGGTGTTGATGAGGATGTCTCAATGACCACCCTTGTCAATGGCGATTAATGAAAGGAGGATATAACAATGTTTGATGTAAAGAAATTATCTGCAATTAAAGTTGGCTTAGCCTCCCCAGAAACAATTAGAAAATGGTCTCATGGTGAAGTTTTAAAACCAGAAACCATTAACTATCGTAGTCAAAAACCAGAAATGCAAGGTTTATACTGCGAAAAGATCTTTGGTCCTAGCAAGGACTATGAATGTCACTGTGGTAGATATAAGAAAATTAGATACTCCGGTGTCGTTTGTGAAAAGTGTGGAGTTGAAGTTATCTCCAAAGAAGTTCGTAGAGAAAGAATGGGTCACATTGAACTCGCTTCTCCATGTACTCATATTTGGTATTTAAAGGGTATCCCATCAAGAATTGGTTTACTCCTTGATGTTTCTCCAAAACACTTAGAAGAAGTCGCTTACTACGCTGCTCATATCTGCTTAAACCCAGGTAAGAGTGAAATCCTCACTAAGAGTGAATTTATCAATGAGAAAAATGGTCGTGATGCCTTTATCCCAGTGATTAGAGAAATTCAAAAACATGGTGAAGAGTGGGGCTTAATGCCAGATAGTGATGATTACTTACGTTCTGAAGAACTCATCTCTAGACTTGAAAACCACAGCGAAGTCTTTGACTTTGAAACAAACTACAGATTCATTAGAAAATTCACAGGAGCTGAATTCTCTGAAGGTGCTGCCGCGATTAAACGCTTACTTGCTGATGTTGATTTAGACGCAGAAGCAGAAGAAATCAACCGCAAGATGAAAGGTACCTCTGCTTTAAATAGAACAAAGCTCACTAAGAGACTTGAAGTTATTGAAGCTTTCCGTCATAGCGACAATAAACCTGAATGGATGGTCTTGGATGTCATCCCAGTCATACCACCAGATTTAAGACCAATGCTTCAACTCGATGGAGGTAGATTTGCTACTTCCGACTTAAACGATTTATATCGTAGAGTTATTTCTCGTAACAATCGTTTAAAGAAATTAATCGATATGAATTCTCCAGCCGTTCTTCTTTTCAATGAAAAACGTATGCTTCAAGAAGCAGTTGACGCTTTAATTGATAACGGTAGAAGAAATAAGCCAGTTACTGGCCCAGGCGGAAGACCTCTTAAATCCTTAAGTAGTGGTCTTAAAGGTAAACAAGGTAGATTTAGACAAAACTTACTTGGTAAACGTGTCGACTATTCTGGTCGTTCCGTTATTGCTGTTGGACCATTCTTAAAGATGTACCAATGTGGTTTACCAAGAGAAATGGCTGTCCAATTACTCAGACCATTTATCGCATGCGAATTACTTAAAAGAGGTATCGCTAATGCTCACAAGCAAGCAGACAAGATTATCGATAGATATGATCCACAAGTTCTTGATATTGTTGAAGAAATTATCGGCAAACACCCAGTGTTACTTAACCGTGCTCCAACCTTACATAGACTTGGTATTCAAGCCTTCCAACCATGCTTAGTTGATGGAAGAGCCATCCGTTTACACCCACTCGTTTGTACAGGATTTAACGCTGACTTCGATGGTGACCAAATGGCGGTTCACGTGCCACTAAGCAAGGCTGCTCAAGAGGAAGCATTACACTTAATGCTTGCAAGTAATAACATCCTTGGTCCAAAAGATGGAAAACCAATCGTTACTCCATCTCAAGACATGGTTTTAGGTAACTATTACTTAACTCTTGAAAGCACAAAAGAAGACTTCTTAAAGAAAGCTGATGCGATTAGAAGTGTCAACCCAGAATACGCTGAAAGATTAGAATTATATGCTGCATCTGAAGGTAAAGTATTTAGAAGTGTTGATGATGTCTTACTCGCATATCAAACTAGACAAATCCACTTACATAACCGTATTGCCATTATCGGCCGTGCGTTAACTAAGAAAGGGTTTACCGAAGAAATGAATAGAAGTTACTTAATCACCTCTGTTGGTAAAGTAATCTTCAACCAAATCTTCCCAAGTGATTTCCCATATTTGAACGCTGTTAATAGCGAAAATATCTCCCATGATTTACCAGAGTACTTTGTACCAATGGGAACAGATATTAAAGCTTATATCGCTGCTCAACCAATCAGAACCCCAGTTAAGAAGGGTGACCTTGGTAAAATCATTAACGAAATTTTCCAACGTTATGATAGAAAAGGAAATCCAAAGACCAGTGCTGTCCTTGATAAGATGAAAGATCAAGGTTTCCAATACGCAACAGTGGCTGGATTTACCATTTCCATCGACGATATTCATATCGTTGAAGGTAAACAACAAATCTTAGATGAAGGTGATAAGAAAGTCGCTGAAATCGAAGAAATGTACAATCTCGGTATGTTAACTGATGAAGAAAGACACAACAGCATTGTTGAAGTCTGGAACGATGTTAACGCTACTGTCCGTAATAAACTTACTGCCCAAGTCCAAAAAGACCCACGCAACCCAATCTTCATGATGTCTGATTCCGGTGCTCGTGGTAACATCTCTAACATTACCCAATTAGCAGGTATGAGAGGACTTATGGGTAATACCTCTGGTGGAACAATTGAATTACCAGTTAAACGTTGTTTCCGTGAAGGTATGACTGTTTCTGAATTCTTTATTGCGACCCATGGTGCTCGTAAAGGTGGTACCGATACAGCCTTAAAGACTGCTGACTCAGGTTACTTAACAAGAAGACTTGTTGACGTTTCTCAAGACGTTATCGTTAGAGAAGTCGATTGTGGAACAGACCACGGCTTTGTTGTTAAAGAAATTAGAGATACAGCAAGAAACGCAGTTGTCGTTAAATTATATGACCGTTTAGTTGGTAGATACGCTCTTAACGATGTCGTTAATCCAAAGACTGGCGAAGTCATTGTTAAAGGCAACACAATGATTAACGAAGAAAGCGCCAAAGCAATTATTGACGCTGGCATTACCGAAGTTGAAATCAGAAGCTTATTTGGTTGTGAAACCAAAGATGGTGTCTGTGTCCACTGTTATGGACGTAACTTAGCTACTGGTAGAGAAGTTAAAGTCGGTGAAGCTGTTGGTATTATGGCTGCTCAATCCATTGGTGAACCAGGTACTCAATTAACTATGAGAACCTTCCACACTGGTGGTGTTGCTGGTAGCGATATTACTCAAGGTTTACCTCGTGTCCAAGAATTATTTGAAGCACGTAACCCTAAAGGTGAAGCCCTCATTTCCGAAATCCCAGGTGAAATTACCAAGATCGAAGAAAAGAATGGCTGCTACCTCGTTACTGTTAGAAATGATTTAGAAGAAAAGACATATACCACAAGCTTCGGTGCTAAACTCCGTGTTAAGAAGGGCGATATGGTCACTAATGGTGGAAAGATCACCGAAGGTGCTATCGATCCTAAGAAACTTCTCGAAGTTAGCGATGTTAAAGCGGTTGAAAGATACATCGTTAAAGAAGTTCAAAAGGTCTATTCTTCACAATCTATCGGTATTTCTGATAAACACATCGAAGTTATCGTTAGACAAATGTTAAGAAAAGTCTTCGTCATCGACGCAGGTGATACTGACTTAATTGCCGGTACACGTGTATCCTTAAATACATTTACTGCCAAGAATAACGAAGCCATTATCGCTGGCAAACGTCCAGCCGTCTTCTCACCTCTTATCTTAGGTATTACTAAGGCTGCTCTTGAAACTGATAGCTTCTTATCAGCGGCGTCCTTCCAAGAAACCACAAGAGTCCTTACAGATGCTGCTATTAAAGGTAAGACAGACTACTTACATGGCTTAAAAGAAAACGTCATTACAGGTCACTTAATTCCTGCTGGTAGAGGATTACTCTCCGAAGAAGAAAGTGAGGAATTACTCAAAGACTTCTCCGTTGAAAAGACCATGCATGAAGTTAAAGACAAATACGTCGAAGACCATGACCGTGCAATTAACGAAATTCACGAAAAGATTAGCCGCAAATCTGAAGAAATCCGTTAATTCCATATCAAAAACAAACCTCCTGAATAAAATCGGGAGGTTTTTTGCTTTTCACTTATAGATAAAAATAAAAACTTATATATACTATTAACTATGGATATTACAACTGCAATTATTACTTTATTAGTTGGCTCTGCTGTATTTATTACCGGAATGAACATGATGTCTTCTGGATTAAAGAAAGCAACCGGAAAATCTCTTAAAAGAATATTTAAAAAGACAGAGAGCAATTCTTTTGCTTGTTTTGGAATAGGAGCAGGAGTTACTGCTTTAATCCAATCTAGCGCGGCGACATGCGTTTTAGCGGTTGGTTTTATTAACGCGGGCGTTATGAGTTTATTCCAAGGAATGAATATCATGCTTGGCTCGTTTGTAGGAACAACTATAACAGGCTTATTAGTCTCTTTATCTTCTTTTAATATTTCTATTTGGTTTACATTACTTGCCTTTATTGGAGTAGTGATGATGTTCTTTAAAAATGAAAAGGTAAAGAATATCGGTCAAATCTCCTGCGGCTTAGGACTTATCTTCTTTGGTTTAAGTTCGATGAGTGGGGCCTTTAAAAACTCTACTGAAATTAATACTTTCTTCCAAAACTTATTCACATCGATTGATTTCCCATTATTACTCTTATTATTTGGAGTGATATTAACCGCTTTAGTGCAATCTAGTAGCGCGACTACTGGTATTGTTATTGTTATGGTTGGAAGTGGAGCAATTAGCTTTGCTAGTGCGATGTATATTGTTTTAGGAGCGACCATTGGAACTTGCGTTACAACTTTAATCGCAACAATTGGAGGATCAATTAATGCGAAACGAAGTGGTATTATTTCCTTATTTATTAAGCTAATTGCTGCCTTACTTGCAATCGCGATTATTTGGCCTTTAGAAGATAAAATAAGTGGTTTCTTTAGCACTTATTTCGGTTCTGCTGAACTTGGACTAGCGGTTTTTAACATTATTTATGCGCTTATCTTCTTTATGGCAATGCTTCCTTTAGTAAGACCATTTATTAAGCTAAGTGAAGTTCTTATCAAAGATAAAGGAGAAGAGAATAAAAAGAAATTGCTCCTTTATATTGATGAGAGATTATTAAAGACTCCCGATATCGCTTTAATGGAAACAAAAAATGAAATTATGCACATGTTTAACTTAGCAATGCTTAACTTCAGATATGGATATGACTATCTAGTCAAAAAAGATAAAACAAATATTAACTCTATGACTGATAGAGAAGATGATATTGACTATATCAATAATCGAATTACTCAATATCTCATCTCTTTAGCAAATAAAGTTAGTAGTGAAGACTCTAAACTCGTTGGTGCTTATTTCCACGTTATTAACGATATTGAAAGAATTGGAGATCACGCCTATAACTTCTACGAGAACTCTAATCGACTTGAAGAAAATGATTTAGCCTTCTCTAAGACTGCAGTTAAAGAATTACAAGTGATGTATGACTTAATCATGGATATGAACGATTTAGCAATGGATATCTTTAAAAACGAAGATTCCTCTAAATTAAAAACTCTTCATGAACTTGAAGAGCGTAGTGATTCTTTAGCAAAAGAACTCGAAACCAATCATTATAAGAGAATGACGGCGAACGAATGTTCTGGAGAATTAAGTGATGATTATGCGACTCTTATTAGTGAACTTGAAAGAGTGGCGGACCACTTAACAAATATTGGATACTCTGTAGTAAACCCTACTGGAGACGAATTATAAATAAAACCCATACATTAGTATGGGTTATTTATTGTTGTTTGGACAAGTGTAAGCAGTTTTTCTGGTGAAATAATGCCTACTTTCGAATTGATGAAATCTTTAGAGTTGTTAGTAACAATAAAAGGAATAACATTAACTTTAGCAGTTTCATCTAGTATTGCATCTTCATAATCGATAATCGAAGAATTGACACAGTAAGTAATGTAACTTGGAATTAAAGGAAGTATTGTAAACACCTCAGAAAGAGTGCGTATCGTTTTTCTTCTTTTTTCTTCATCCAAATATTTTCGAAGAATGTAATAAATATCTGTAATTTGTTTGCTACTAATATAGCCATCTATCACTTTATCTGCAGCCATAAGAAGTAGCTTTTGCGAATAGTTAAAGCCTTTTGTTCTATCTGTTAATAAGGCATCAATAATTATATTTGTATCAAATAAAACTTTCATTGTTACTCTCTTTCGATATCATTATCGTTGTAAGCCTCTTTTGGTAGAAGGCCAAAAAGATCAACTAATTCCAATTTAAGTTTTTCTTTTTTAGGAATAATAGTAAAAATATGTTCTCCTCTATGGGTAACATTGATTTCTTCAATTTGCCCGAGTTTCATATATTTACCAAAATTCTCTTTCAATTCAGTAGCAGTTATTGTGCACATATTTATCACCTCAATTAGATTATATCGTACGATTAAATAATATGCAATCGCACGATTGAATTTCTTGAATCGAACGAAAAATAAAACCCATACAAATGTATGGGTATTTTTGTCTGAGCCATCGTGCGAACGATGAGCGAGTTAAAACCCCCAGATAGTCTGGGGTGGAGGTAAAACTTACAGTTTTGCCCAAAATAAAATCTCCTTACAATATTAATGCGGACCA
>CAMOSZ010000055.1:0-54460 GCA_946625285.1 uncultured Caryophanales bacterium
CCTTCTTGTGTGCGGTAAATCCATTTGAATTCACCTTTACGAACGCTTGCCCACATGGACATTGTCTCTAACGCACTTGCGCCTCTAAATTGATAATCACGAACGATTCTTCTTAATAATCTTAAGTCAGTAAGACTTAATGGATTGTGGTTATCAATATTGATTTGAGCTTGTGGTGCGATAAAGATTTTGAATTTTTGGTGTTGTGGAATAGATTCAGTCATTCTATCGTTGAGGGCGTGAATACCTTCAATGATGATTGGTTGATTTTCAGGGACTTTGAGTTTACGTCCTGGAACACGATGACCAGCTTTGAAGTCGAATTTTGGTAATTGAACTTCTTCTCCAGCGATGAGGTCCGCCATATTTTGGTTGAATAATTCAATGTCTAAAGCTTCAACTGATTCTAAATCTGGTTCGCCATTTTCATCTTTTGGAGCGTTTTCTCTACTTAAGTAGTAATCATCCATAGAAATTCTAATTGGATCAATACCACGGGAGAGCAATTCGATTCTTAATCTGTTTGCGAAGGTCGTTTTTCCACTTGAGGAAGGACCTGCGATACAAATTAAACGAATATTATCAATATCTCCTTCGATGAGTTCGCCTAATTCACATAATTGACGATTGTGTCTTTGCTCACCTAATGTGATGACATCGATATCTCCATCGCATTCAATACGGTGGTTGATGTTAACGATGCTATCAAATCTAGTGGCAACAGCCCATTCATGGGCTCTCTTTAATGTTTTTCCGAATGTTGGTGAATCTTCAAATTCTGGAATTTCACCTTTGAGTTCTTCTCTTGGATATTGGATTAAAACGCCTGGGTGATAATATCTAATCTTCCATTTGTTAATGTATCCAGTTGATGGAACCATACGGTTGTACATGTAGTTCTTATAACCATTACAGTCGTATAAGTGACATGTTTTTTCAGGACGATAATCTAAAATTTCTAGTTTATCGGTAAAGCCTTCTTTTTCTAAAATTTTTCTAGCTTCCTCTTTGGATAGAATTGATCTCACGAGAGGATAGTCAGCGGCAATAATGCGATCCATCTCTTCTTTTAATTCTTTAACAAGAGTGTTATTGGCAACAACACCTGGCGTAAGAATTTGCATAAATACTGCTCTAGAGATGTTATAGGAGAATCTAACACTTGCTTCTGGGTGGATGTTATGCATTGCCATAGCCACTAAGAATCTCAAGGATGCTTCATAAGTTTGTTTAGCATCACGGTCTTTTGTGGTTAGTGGGACAACGACTGCGTCCTTTTCCAAAATATATGTAAGTTCTCTCACTCGATTATTGACATAGGCACAAACGATATTCTTGTCACCGCCAACGATATCAAGCACGCTGACAGGCTTCGAATATGTAGTTTTTTGCCCATTAAAAGTAATGTTAAATGACATAACGTTTCTCCTTAAATGTTCGAATGCACAATAATTGTAAGTGATTAGATAGATTTATTCAACGAAATTGTTAGGTTTTACATTTAAATGTATCCCTTTTTTCGGTTTTTATTGAATATTATTTTATAAATAAGATAATATTATTTTTGAAATAGGAGATTACATATATGAAAAACATGGTTTATATCCAATCAGGAGGACCAACCTCTGTTATTAATACCTCACTCTATGGGGCAATCAAAGAAGCAAAACTTCACCGTGATGAAATCAATCACATCTATGGTTCACTCAATGGCATTGAAGGAATGATTGATGACAAGCTCATCGACATTGACCAAGAAAGTGATGACCAAATTGAACTTTTGCTTCAAACACCAGGTAGTATCTTAGGAACAACAAGAAGAAAACTTCCTAAAGATGTACATGACCCAATCTACATGAAGATTGTCGACACCATGAAGAAAAGAGACATTAAATATGTCTTCGTCAATGGTGGTAACGATTCCATGGATACTTGTAACAAATTATCCATTCTCTGCAATGAATTAAATCTTGATGTCAGAGTTATTGGTGTTCCAAAAACTATCGATAACGACTTAGCGTGTACTGACCACTCATTAGGTTTCCCAAGTGCTGCTAAATTTGTTATTAACACCGTTAATGCATTAAGCATGGATGCTTGCTGCTTCAAAGTCGGAAAGATTCACGTCGTTGAAGTTATGGGTAGAAACGCTGGATGGTTAACTGCTGCCGCTGATTTACTTCCAGAACAAACTAGACCTCACTTAATTTACATCCCAGAAAACAAATTTGATTTAGAGCAATTCTTGGTGGATGTTAAGAAAGTCTATGACACCAAAGGATACGCGATGGTTTGTATCTCTGAAGGTATCGAATTTGAAAGAAGCAATAAGAACACCCGTGTTGATGGCTTTGGCCACGCTCAACTCGGTGGTGCTGCTGCTGGATTATGTGAAATTATTGAAAATAGGCTCAACTTACCAACTAGACCAGTTGAATTCTCTTTAACTCAAAGAGCATGTCCACTCGCTATTAGTAAGGTTGATAGAGAAGAAGCAATCGAAACCGGAAAAAGAGCAGTTAAGGCTGCCTTAGAAGGTGTTACAGGAAAGATGGTTATCTTCAAGAGAGTTAGCCAAAACCCATATAAGATTGACTTAGAATTAGCAGACTTATCATTAGTCGCTAACGCTGAAAGTGTCATCAAACCATCAATGATGGTTGATGCCACAAGAATGTCTCAAGAGTTCAGAGACTATGTTGCACCTCTTATTGAAGGCGAAGTTGAACTCAAAACTGAACACGGTATTGTCACAATGGCAAACTGGAAGAAAGTGTTAGTTAAATAATGAATTATTTAAGAAAGCTTGAACGCAATCTCTTAACTTCGATAATCGTTGCTATCGTTTCTATATTAGGATTTATAGCGTCGAGCTTTCTTATTATTTCCGAGAACAAAGATATCCCTTTAGGGTTTCTTCTTTCAGGAGGAGTGATTGGAGGTTTATATCTAATTGCTCACTTATTGACTAGCAAGGATGATGAAAAATCATCAAATGTTAGATCAATTATCTCAATCATCATTAGATTTGTTGTCCTCGTAGCAACGGTCATCCTTTTAGGATTTGCATATTACGTTTGGGACTTTAAATATTTCAATGTATTTGTTTTCTTTGGAGTATACACCTTTGGTGTTATCTTCTTTGTTACATCTCACATTTTCTTAAAAGAAAGAAAGGAATAATATGGTCAACCTAGTTCTCACTGAAGAAACTGGTTTTGATATCGCAGGGGCCTTTTTGGATACTTCAAAAGGGTTATCCGGAGAAACGATATCATCTTTAATCATAGTTGGCATTTTATGTCTTCTTTCTTTATACATTGCGATAAGAGCACATTTCCAAGATCCACTTAAAAAACCGAAAGGTATTCTTTTACTAGCGGAGATTGGAGTTAATTTCTTTGATAATTTAGTCGAGACCTTGATGGGCAAATATTACCGTGGCTTTGGAGGCTTTATTTTAGCGATTGCTTGCTATTTATTTATCGCATTTATTTGGGGTCTTACTGGTTTACCATCTCCAGTAACTTATTTAGCCACTCCATTATCACTAGGCTTAATTACATTTGTCTTAATCCACGCTAACGCGGTGAGATTCAATAAACTTAAATATTTCAAACGTTATGTTGAACCTCTTCCATTTTTCTTACCAGTAAACCTTATTTCGATGTGGGCACCTTTACTTTCCCTCACCATGCGTTTATTTGGTAATGCTTTAGCGGGTTGGACATTAATGACTTTGATTTATGGAGCTTTTGGTAGTATAGGTAATGTCATCTTTGAAGCGGCAGATCAAGCTTTAAAAGTTGGAGGAGTTATTGCTCCGTTTATTACCCCAGCGTTACACGCTTACTTTGATTTATTCTCTGGACTGATTCAAACAGTCGTTTTCCTTTTCTTATCAATGATTTTCATTGCAAATGAAGGACCAGAGGATGATATAGATGAATTTTCAGTGAAAGGAGGAAGATAGAATGGGAAACGCATTAGCAGCCGCAATCGCCATTTTAGCAGTTATGCCATCAGCCTTAGGTGAAGCATTTGTTTGTATGAAGACAGTCGATGGAATGAGCAGAAATCCAGAAATGTATTCTAAACTTAGAACAAACATGATTCTTGCCTGTGCGCTTGTTGAAACAACCGCTATTTACGCCCTTTTAGTGGCAATCTTAATTATTTTCGTCGCGTAGTAAGGAGGACTAAATGAGAAAGAGAAAAATACTTTTCTTGTTACCATTAGCTAGCTTATTAACTAGCTGTAGTGGAGAAGAGCTCGGATTAACGAGTGAATCTTTTACTAGTAAACTCATTCCTAACTGGCCAAGCTTTGTTACCCAGTTAGCAGCTTTAGTCGTCCTTATTATTGTCGTCATTGTCTTTGCTTATAAACCTGTAAAGAAGATTCTTAAAAAGAGACAAGACCATATTGAAGAAAATATTAAGGAAGCTGAAAAGAGTAAGTTAGTCTGGCAAGAAAATGAACTCAAATCAAAAGAAACAGTCCTTGCAAGCGAAAGGACGGCGGCGGATATCGTTGCCGAAGCGAAGAAAGCAGCAGAAAAAGAAAAAGCTGCCATTTTGGAAACCACTCAACTAGAAGTTAACAAGATGAAAAGCGACGCTGAAAACGATATAGCTCGTATGGAAATCGAAGCACAAGAACAAATCAAAAAAGAGATTGTCTCTGTCGCTTTAGATGCATCAAAAGAGTTACTTGGAAGAGAAGTATCTTCTAAAGACAATGTCCGTTTAGTTGAAGATTTTATCGAGGAAGTTAAGAAGAATTAATTATGAAAGAAATCACTTCACGTTATGCGGAAGCTCTCTATTCTTTAAAAAGAGATTCTAATTCTTTAGAAAAAACTCAAGAAGAGATTAGAGAATTAAAGAAGGTTTTCTTAGAAAACCCTGATTTCATTGTGATTTTAGATTCTTCTTACAAAACCATTGAAGAAAAAATCGAAATCATCGATAAGACACTCGTTGGAGTGGATGAAGAAATTAAGAATTTACTTAAAGTCATCATTCGAAACCATAGAGCGAGATATATCATTGAGATTTTTGATGGATTCATTTCTTTAGTAAACGAACATCGTGGAGTTATCGAAGGCTTAGTTTATTCAACTGAAAAATTATCTGACGAACAGTTAGAGAAATTAAACCTCGCAATTAGCAAAGTAGAAAAACGGCCTACTGAACTTAGAAACATCATTGACCCAAACCTCATTGGAGGAGTCAAAGTCGTTATTAATGATCATATTTACGATGGCAGTATTAAGCACCACATCGAAAATATGAAAAATTCCTTAATCAAATAGGAGGTTCGAATATGAAATTAAAGACGAACGAGATTAGTGCTTTAATTAAAGAACAAATTAAAAATTACCACCGTGAAATTGATAGCAGTGATGTCGGAACAGTTATTACTGTTGGTGACGGAATTGCCCTAGTTTATGGCTTAAGCAAAGCTATGCTTGGTGAGCTTTTATTATTCCCAAATGATATCTATGGCTTAGTTATGAATTTAGAAGTTGATCACGTTGGTGCTGTTTTATTAGGTGATGATTCTTTAATTAAAGAAGGAGACGAAGTCAAACGTACAAAGAAAGTTATGGAAGTCCCTGTTGGCGACGAATTACTTGGTAGAGTAGTTAACGCTTTAGGACAACCAATTGATGGACTTGGTCCAATAAATACTACTAAAGTACGTCCTATCGAAGTTATCGCTCCTGGTGTTATCACTCGTAAGAGTGTTGACACTCCACTAGAAACTGGTATCACAATGATTGATGCCATTACTCCTATTGGTAGAGGACAAAGAGAACTTATCATCGGTGACCGTCAAACCGGAAAAACCGCGATTGCAATTGACACAATCATCAATCAAAAAGGTAAGGATGTTCTTTGCATTTATGTTGCAATTGGACAAAAGAATTCAACGGTTGCTCAAATCGTTGATAAGCTTAAGAGCCATGATGCGATGAGTTACACCCTTGTTGTTAGCGCGACCGCTAGTGAACCTGCCCCTATGCTATATGTTGCTCCTTATAGTGGAGTTGCTATGGCAGAAGAATGGATGCACCAAGGAAAAGATGTCTTAATCGTCTATGACGATTTAAGTAAACACGCCGTTAGCTATCGTACCTTATCTCTTTTACTTAAGAGATCCCCAGGTAGAGAAGCTTATCCAGGAGATGTTTTCTATCTCCATTCAAGATTACTTGAAAGAGCGTGTAAATTAGACGAAAAATATGGTGGTGGTAGTATTACCGCTTTACCAATCGTTGAAACTCAATCTGGTGATATCAGTGCCTATATTCCTACAAACGTCATCTCTATTACTGATGGACAAATTTTCTTAGTCACTGATTTATTTAACGCTGGTCAGAGACCAGCAATTGACGCTGGCTTATCCGTTAGCCGTGTCGGTGGAGCCGCTCAAACTAAAGCGATGAAGCAAGTTGCGAGAAGCTTAAAAATTGATTTAGCAAGCTTTAATGAAATGAAATCCTTCTCTCAATTTGGAAGCGACTTAGATGCTTCTACTGTCGCAATCTTAAAACACGGCGAAGCTTTGCTTGAAGTCTTAAAACAACCTCAATATAGTCCATATCCACTAGAGAAAGAAATCTTCTATCTCTTTATGGCTAAAAACAAATATCTCGATAATCTTCCTAAATCAAAGATTAGCGAATATTTAGCAAGTGTCTATGAATACGTTAATAATTCAAATAAGAAGCTATTAGATAGCATTGCTAGTAAAAAAGAAATCACTAATGAAGTTGAAAACAAATTAGTTGAACTTATTAACAAATATAACGAAATGCACGAATAGGTAATTTATGTCTCAAAACGTTGTCAAAATTAAATCGAGAATTAAATCTGTTAGCGGTGCTTATAAAGTCACAAGTGCGATGAAACTTGTCTCGACTGTCAAACTTAAGCAGTGGAGAAATAAGATGCTCGCTAATAAAGAATACACTACGGAATTAGATGAAGTGGTGAATCTCCTTTTGACATTCTCAAAAAAGACACAATCACCATATTTAGCAAAAGAAAATACAACAAATAAGAAATTATTCTTAATTGTTTCTTCTACATTAGGATTGTGTGGAAGTTATAACAACAACATCTTCAAAGTCTCAGACGCTAATATCTCTAAGAATGATGAAGCAATTATCCTTGGTCAAAAAGGTATTGCGCATTATGAAAATGATGACTTTAAAATCGTGGAAGGGTTCTCAGAAGATTATTCCATTAATAACAAAGCAATCATTGAAAAAATGTCGGACTTTATTCTAAAGGAATATGAAAAAGGAACTTATTCTGAAATTCACATCATCTATTCAGAATACAAGAACTCCCTTATTTTCCTTGCAAAAGACTACCAACTCTTGCCTTTGAAATTTGATGAAAAGGAAACTAATGCCTATCCTCCAATTATGGAACCAAGTAACGAAGAACTTGTGAAAACATTAGTCCCTTTCTATGTCAAAGTCGCTCTTCACTCTAAATTATTAGAAAGTGAAGTTTGTGAACAAGGTGCAAGAAGTAACGCGATGGAAAACGCCACCAATAACGCTAAAGACTTACTTGAAGAATTACAAATTGAATTTAATAAAGCTCGTCAAGCTTCAATTACTCAAGAAATTACTGAAATTGTTGCAGCGAGTAAAGCCGTATAAGGAGGGTTTGAATATGAAAGAAAAACCAGTCATTACAGGAAGAATTGTCCAAGCAGTAGGACCAATTGTCGACGTTGAATTTAAAGATCAACATCTTCCAGAATTATTGACCGCTTTAACTATTAAATTACCTAGTGGTAATGTTTTAACTGTTGAAGTTGCTCAACATATTGGAGACGACGTTGTTAGAGCTGTTGCTATGGGACCAACTGAAGGCTTAGTAAGAGGTCTAGAAGTTGTTTCTTTAGAGCACCCAATTGAAGTTCCTGTTGGAAGAGCAACATTAGGAAGAATGTTTAATGTTCTCGGTGAACCAATTGATGGAATGGAATTAGGCGAAGTTAAAGATGCGAAAAAGATGTCTATTCATAGAAACCCACCAAAGTTTAAAGACCAATCAGTTAAGACTGAAATCTTTGAAACAGGTATTAAAGTTATCGACCTCCTTTGCCCATATGTTAGAGGTGGAAAGATTGGATTATTCGGTGGTGCTGGTGTTGGTAAAACTGTTTTAATTCAAGAATTAATGAATAACATCGCTAACGAAAAAGGTGGCATCTCTGTTTTCGCCGGTGTCGGAGAAAGAAGTAGAGAAGGAAATGACTTATATTACGAAATGAAAGAGAGTGGTGTTCTTTCTAAAACCGCTCTTATCTTTGGACAAATGAATGAACCACCAGGAGCTCGTATGAGAGTTGGCTTATCTGGTTTAACCATGGCGGAATATTTCCGTGATTATGAACATACTGACGTTTTGCTATTTATTGATAACATTTTTAGATTTACTCAAGCTGGTAGCGAAGTCTCTGCTCTTTTAGGACGTATGCCTTCCGCTGTTGGTTACCAACCAACACTCGCCACTGAAATGGGACAACTTCAAGAGAGAATTACCTCTACTAAAGATGGTTCTATTACCTCAGTTCAAGCGATTTACGTTCCTGCTGATGATTTAACTGACCCAGCTCCAGCAACTGCGTTCTCTCACCTCGATGCTAAGACGGTTTTAGACCGTTCTACAGCAGCGTTAGGCATTTATCCAGCTGTTGACCCACTTAACTCATCTTCGACCGCTCTAGACCCACAAATCGTTGGCAAAGAGCATTATGAAGTTGCTCGTGGAGTTATTGAAATCCTTGAAAGATATAAAGAACTCAGTGATATTATCGCCATCTTAGGTATGGACGAATTATCAGATGAAGATAAAAAGATTGTTGAAAGAGCAAGAAGAATTCGTAACTTCCTCTCTCAACCATTCCACGTTGCTTCTCACTTTAACGGCATTCCTGGCATCTACGTTAAAGTTGAAGACACAGTTAGAAGTTTCAAGGCCATTCTTAATGGTGAAGCAGATGACTTACCAGAAGTTGCCTTCCTTTATGTTGGCACAATTGAAGAAGCCAGAACTAAAGCGGAGTCACTTAAATAATGGATAAAACTTTTAAAGTTACAATCTATACACCTTACGGACTTTACTTAAACACTGAAGCCGATTTTTTGTCGACCACTTCAGCGGTTGGAGTAATTGGAATTCTTCCAAATCACGCTCCTCTTATTTCTACTTTAGAAATATCTAAACTCATAATTAGAAGAGGAAGTGATGAGAAGCTTTACGCCAGTGGAGGTGGGGTTATTAACATTAAAAAAGACCATTCAGTAACTTTGTTACTGGAATCTATCGAAAGACAAGATGAAATCAACCTCGAACGCGCTCTTGCTTCTAAAAAAAGAGCTGAGGAAAGACTTAGCGAAAAAATTGATGAAATTGACGTTAAGCGTGCAAAGGCAAGTTTACTTCGTGCATTGAATCGTATTAACGTTAGTGATAAAAATTAAATAGGAGGATATCTTATGCACCCATGGCATGATGTCAAGGCTTCTAGAGTGACGCCTGATCGCTTTTTAGCGCTTATTGAAATCTCTAAAGCTAGTAAAAACAAATATGAACTTGATAAGGAAACTGGTCACTTAATGCTTGACCGTGTTTTGTTCACAAGTACTCACTATCCACAAAACTATGGATTTATTCCTAGAACTTACGCAAGAGACTATGACCCTCTTGATGTCTTAGTCCTTTGTAGTGAATCGATTATTCCAATGAGTTTTGTTGAATGTAAACCAATCGGAGTTCTTATCATGAAAGATAACGGCTTATTCGATGAAAAGATTATTGCCGTTCCACTTAATGATCCATTCTACTCCCCATACGATAACATCACTGATATTCCTTCTCATATCATGGATGAAATCAAACACTTCTTCGCAGTGTATAAAACCTTAGAAGGAAAATCTACCGCGATTGACGAAGTCAAAGACGTAGAAGCTGCTAAAGAGATTATCGCTGATTGTATTAAAGAATATAAGGCGATTATTGAACCAAAATATTTAGCAGAACGTAGGGCTAGAGGATAAAGATGATTCACATCGTCTTATATCGACCAGAAAAACCACAAAATACAGGGAACATAATGAGAACATGTGTTGCGATTAACGCAACACTGGACATCATTGGTCCCCTCTCTTTTTCTTTGGATGAGAAAGCTCTCAAAAGAGCAGGGATGGATTATATAGAGAGTTTGAAATGGAATTATTATCCAGATTATGAATCCTATTTAAAAGCGTATCCAAATGCGGATACATATTATGTGACTAGATATTCAAACAAAGTCTATTCAACATTCGATTTTGCTTCCTCTATATATAAAGACATTTTCTTAATGTTTGGCAGAGAATCTACAGGAATTCCTCATGATATCCTTAGAGCTAATCCAAACCGATTATTAAGAATTCCAATGGTCCCAGAAGCAAGGAGCTTAAATCTATCTAACTCGGTAGCGATCGTGGTCTATGAAGTATTAAGGCAACAGAAGTTTTTAAACCTCTCAACTTCAGAAGCGATTAAAGGTGAAGATTTCTTAATTAATGAAGCAAAAAATAACAAAAAAATTATTTGAAGTGTCAAAAAATAGCACTTATATATACTCAAGGTATATATAAAAGAAAAAATATAATAAATCCAGAATAAAAAAATATTTTGGATTTTTTTATTATTATTTATTACAAAGTAATAAATAAAAAAGTTGAGCAAATCTATTGACTTATTTTAAAAAAGGAATAGAATATATGCGTCATTGGAAATACCTCGCGTCCCAAGTACGACGTTAAACTGCTGAATGGAGGTATTGACATGAACTATTATGAACTCACTGCCGTAGTTGACGGCGAAGACATCAGGTTGAGAAAGAATATTTTCCGTAGTAGAGATGATGCGATCAATTACATGTTCAAATACTATAGAAATCATTACTTATTCAACTTGCAAGTTGAGGATGAATACGCGGTAAGCGGTAACAAACACTGCATTGAATATATCTGTGATACATACAATAGATTCACAGTTGCACGTATCTAAGCGTATTCAAATAATTATTATAATGATAAGCCCAGCATTTGCCGGGCTTTTACTTTGCTTAATTTTGGAACCTTTTTTGTTCTTTTAGGAGCAGTTTAGTGGACTCTCTTACTTCGTGAAGAGTGATTGTCTCATATTTATTTATAAAAGCTTCTCCTAAAGAGTTGCCTTTTTTCACATCTTTGATATCTGCGATATAAACATCTCCGCTTTCTAAATTAGAAAGGATAAGAACGATTTCCGCTGCTAAAAGAATAACTTCTTTACTAGGATCATTATCAAAAATAACTACATGAGCCCCGTGATAATTTGAAGCGTGAAGATATATATCAGTTTTTTCTGCTTTTTTAAATGTTAAGAAATTGTTTTGCTCTTTGTTTTTACCAAAGCCAATTCTTACTCCTTTATAAATAAGATAATAAGGGAGACGAGCGTCTACTTCTTTGTTTCTTTTTTGATTTACCTTTTTTGGAAGATATTTTTTGTATAGCTCTTCAATCTCGCTATCGGAATAGTAGGCAAATATTGATAAGATATGCTCAATCTCTTCAGCACTCTTTTTAGCGATATCAATTTCTCTGGTGTCGTTTTCAATAGTTCTCTTACTCTTTTTATATTTATCAAAATACTTATTCGCATTATCTAAAGTAGAGAGATTATTGTCATATGTTTCTTTTATATATGGGAGGTAATCTTTAAGATTCTCTTCGTCATCTTTGAGGGTTAAAAGAGCCTCACCAATTTCTTTATATTCAAGCTTCTTTTTGCTCTCTTCAATTTCTTTTTCTAAGACGACTATTTTCTTTAATAATGACTTGTGTCTTTGCTTTAAGAAATTAAATAATGGTAAAGCCTTCTCTTTTTTGGATTTTTCATCAATATCTAACAGATAGTGGTGAACACTTTCTTTGAATTTATCCATATCAAAAGCTGTCTCCACTAAACCTTGATTAGCTTCTAAAGGAATGTATTTCATCCCCTTGATTATTGGCCGAGCGGCAGTTAAATCAGAGAAGTGTTTTGCGAATAAAATCTCCTCTTTATCATTTAGAATAATGAGGTTATTTATTGTTGGGATTAATTCAATGATTAAGTAATAAATATCCTTTTGATAAAATTCATTAGTTTTTGTTAAGGAGAATTTGATTACTCGATCTCCGTTAACTTGCTCAATCTTAGTGATGTAACTACCTTTAATATATTTACGTAAATTCTCGTTTAGATTTCCTAAAGTGGTGCTACTGGAGTAAGAAGAATCTATAAAGGATAAAAAAGGCGAATTATGATTTAAAGAAACTAAAAGTTTCTCTTTGTTATAAAATGAGAACGTTAAAACAATGTCACTAGAGTTAGCAATAGAGACATTGGAAATAAAGTTTTCAATTACCTTATTATTTAATTCTTGAGTTAATTCCTTAACTCCTCTTAGATTTAGCTTTGGAATCATACAATTATTATTTCATTATTTTTCTTTTGATAAAAGAACTTATTGCTAGTATAATAACGCTAATATGAAAAAAGGCTTACTCGTAATCTTATCTGGTCCATCTGGTGTAGGAAAAGGCACTGTTCGTAAATATATTATGAGCAATTTCAAGTTAGACCTCTCCTATTCTATTTCGATGACCACTCGTGCAAAAAGAGATAAAGAAGTAGATGGAGTGGACTATTATTTCGTTTCCAAAGAAGAATTCCAAAGAAACATTGATGAAGATAACTTCTTAGAGTGGGAAGAATTCGTTGGAAATAGATATGGAACTCCTAAAGATAAAGTTGAAGAGTTAAGAAACCAAGGTAAGCACATTCTATTAGAAATTGAAATTAACGGTGCTCAAGAAGTACTTAGAAAAATAAACGACGATCGAGTCATCTCATTCTTCCTCATGCCACCTTCCTTAGATGCCCTTGAAGCAAGAATTAGAAGACGAAAGACAGAAAGTGAAGATATAATTCAAGAGAGACTACAAAAAGGCGTTAAAGAAATGGGGATGACCGAACAATACGATCACATCATTATAAATGATGATATTGCAAGGGCCTCCCAAGAAATTGTAGACCTCATTAAATTAAAGATTAAAAAAGGACGATAAAAAATAAATGAAGATTATTGAGTTATTAATCGAACATCATAATTATTCATTAAATCGTCCTTTTTCTTATATCTATACCGGAGATAAACCAGTTGATAGGGGATTCCGTGTTTTAGTGACTTTTAATAACCAAGAACTAGTGGGATATGTTTTAAATGTTAAAAACACCACAAAAAGCAAAAAGGAATTAGAAGAAGAACTTGGATTTGATATTTCCGAGATAATAGACGTAATAGATTCTTCTCCATTATTGAGCGAAGATCTTATGGAACTCGCTGATAAAGTAAGTGAATACTATTTAGCGACCAAGATATCAACTTTACAAGCTATGCTTCCTCCTTCTTTAAGTCCAAGAAAGAGCTCTTTAAAAGCACCAAAAATTGCATATGATCAATATGCTGAAATCGCTAAATACGATGAAGAGGACTTAACCTTTAAACAGATTGAACTTCTTAGATTAATCAAAGAAGAAGGTAGCGTTCTTAAAAAGGAAATTAAGCAAGTTTCTATCCTTACCAAGCTTATAGAAAAAGGATTAGTGAAAATTCGTAAAGTCGAGAAAAGAAGATTTGAAATTCCAGCTTACGAAGAACCTAAAAAATTATCTCTAACTGAAGATCAACAAAGGGTAATAAACGAGTTTAAAAATTCTGATGATGAAGTTTATCTATTAGAGGGAGTTACTGGGAGCGGTAAAAGTGAAGTTTACCTTTCTTTAAGCGAAGAATATCTCTCAAAGGGGAAGTCGGTTTTAGTGTTAGTTCCTGAGATATCTCTAACTCCAATGATGATGAGAAATTACATCTCAAGATTCCATGATAAAGTCGCTATTTTACATAGTGAATTAACTCCAGCAGAGAAATATGATGAATATCGTAAAATTGCTTCTGGAGAATGTAAAATTGTCGTTGGTGCACGCAGTGCAATCTTCGCACCTTTAAGCAACATCGGATTAATCATATTAGATGAAGAACATGTTGAAAGTTATAAGCAAGACACTCCTCCTTTTTATCACGCTAGAGAAGTAGCAATAATGAGAGGAAAGATGCATAACGCTAAAGTTCTTTTAGGCAGTGCAACCCCATCTTTAGAAAGTAGAGCCAGAGCCCAAAAGAACGTTTATCATCTCCTTCGACTTGATAAAAGAATTAATAATCAACCTTTACCAAAAACAACTATCGTCAATTTATCAGATTATCACAACATTGATAAAGAAAGTTATATCTTCTCTTTCAAGTTAAGAGAATCAATTAAACGTGCTTTAGCTAATCATGATCAAATCATCCTTCTTATTAATAGAAGAGGATTTTCTAGTAGTGTTACTTGTCGTAATTGTGGCTATATTTTTAGATGTCCAACTTGCGGAATACCATTAACCTATCATAGAAGTGATATGATGCTTAAATGTCATCATTGCAACTATGTTGAACCTGCTATGGATAACTGTCCTGAATGTGGTTCTAAATATTTGATGAGAAGTGGTTTTGGCACTGAAAGAATCGAAGATGAAGTCCATCGTTTATTCCCAGAAGCAAGAACTTTAAGACTTGATAGTGATTCAGCAAAAATAAGAACAAAGATTCCTTCAATTGTTGAAGCTTTTAGAAGAAAAGAAGCAGATGTCTTAATTGGCACTCAAATGATTGCTAAAGGACATGATTTCCCTGATGTCACTTTAGTTGGCATCGTTTTAGCGGATATTGGTTTATCTTTGCCAAGTTATCGAAGTGCTGAAAGAGTATTCCAATTAATCACTCAAGCAGTTGGAAGAAGTGGTAGAAGTGATAAAAAAGGAGAGGCGATAATTCAAACCTATTCTCCGAGTCACTATGCAATTACTATGGCAGCTAGACAAGACTATGAACTCTTTTACAAAAGAGAAATGGAATCTAGAAGAGCGCAAAGTTTCCCTCCATATACATATTTGGCAAGTATTACCGTGAGTGGAAGAGTGGAAGATACAGTTATTGATAATGTTTATCGATTAATCGATAAATTAAATGAAGAGTTACAAGATGATGCGATTGTATTAGGACCGACTACTCCGTTTGTCCCGTATGAGAACAACAATCATATTAGACTAATTCTTATCAAATATCGAAAGCCCGAAAATGTTAGAAGAGTATTAGAAAAGCTGGTCAGTGCAAATTCACAAAAAGGAACGATTTCTTTATCGATTAACATTGACCCTTACAATTTTTAAAAAATTGTGCATAATTATATTGAGGATTAAAAAATGGTTACTATTAATATTTACGGATTAGATCAATTTGTTGTCGGCGAATTAAGCGGCCGCATCACTAAAGACCTTGCTAAGATTTATGAAATGGATCCAGATGAGATTCATTTTATCTCTTCTAACAACATGGTGTTCCATGAAGGAAACGAACAAACATCCTGGAGAGTATTTGTTGAAGTCAACGCTCCAATGAAAGTTGAAGTGTTAGAAGAATATGTTGTAAAACTTCTTGAACACTATATTTGCGAAGTTGCAATTCACGTTGAAATTATTTTCAAATATTTCTCAGTTGACCATTATCACAAGCACATCAATGAGGATTACCCACTTTTCTTAGAAGATAAAAATCTTGTAAATTTTGATGAAAACTATTCTGAAGATATGGAAGAAGGAGAAGGCGAAGACGAGATTTTCACCGGCGATATCTTTGAAGGAATTAAATAAAAGCCTACAAGAACTAGCACATTTTTCTTCTCACACGCACGAATAGAGGGTAAAATTATTCTATGAACGAATTTGAACTCGGTAAGCAAATACTTACCAAAATGGTATTTGATGAAGTCCCTTTTGCTTTAGTTTTACGACAAACTTTTAAGAAATCGGACATCGATCCAGCAGTGAAATCTAATATTACTGCTCTTTTAGGATGTGAATTACGTCATCATCTTATCTTTGATAACCTTATCAACAGATTTATTGGTGAAGAAGTCGAATTCGAAAAAACAATTTACCTTAGATTCTATTTATCAAATCATCTCTTCTTGAGAAGATTTAAAGATAGCGAACTTTTAGTGTTAGCAAAAGCAGACCTTCCAATAAAAGAAGTTGATGATTTACTTACCTTTGTTGATTCCACAAACGAAATTATCCCTGAAGAATTAGATAAATCTTCTCCAGAATTTTTATCGTTACGTTATAACACACCTGCTTGGGTTATTAGAATGTGGCAAAAACAATTCGGAAAAGGAGTGGTCTTTAAAGTTCTTAAAGTAAATTATCGCCCATCCGTTTCTTCAGTTCGTGTCAACGAAAAGCTTTTGGATATTAATGAATTTGTTTCTAAACACCCTGATTTTTCGCTTTCACCAATCGAAAATATGGTGGTCTATCAAGGCAGAGGAAACGCTAAAAATTTAGATGAATACAAAGAATACAAAATTTTCTTTATGAAAATGGCAACCAAACACGTTCTTGATCGTTTAGGACTTGATCCAATTAAAAGAATTGCCATTTATACAGAAACACCAAATAACATTTATATGGAAATTGCCGCTCAACTCGGCAAAGATTATCCACTTGATTTAGTTATCAACCATGCTCCAACTTTATTTGAAGCACGTAAAGTGGCTAAAGAAATGGGATTGTCTCATACCTATATTTACGATGCAAATTATCAGAATTTAGTTACTTGTATTTCTAAAAAGGCAAATATATTTATTTGCTTACCAAAGAGTTCCATTTTAGATTTGCTTAGAAGTACACCTGATTATTTCTTAAGAATCAAGCAAGATCAATTAGATCAAATCATCATTGAAGAACTCAACTGTTTAGAAGAATGTTCTAAATATGTCGAGGTTGATGGCGAATTAGTATATATGATTCCAACTTTATCAAGAAAAGAGTCTAACAGTTTAATCGCAAACTTCTTAGTTAAACACCCAGAATATTCACTTATTGAAGAACATCAATTTTTCCCATTTGAAAGCTATGATTCTTGTATGTATTACGCAAGGCTAAAGAAAAATGGGGAAAAACAAGATGATTAATTTATACGGATTAGAGCTTAAAAAGCTCCAAGATCTTTTAAAAACATACGATCAAAAGCCTTACAGGGCTATTCAACTATATACTTGGATATATGAAAAACACGTCACTTCTTTCGATGAAATGAGTGATGTTTCTATTAAATTTAGGGAAGTCTTAAATAGAGACTTCTGTCTTTCTTTACCTAAAATTCACACTAAACAAGTGAGTAGTGATGGAACAATCAAACTCTTATTAGAACTCGAAGATGGCTACAAAGTTGAAACAGTTCTAATGAGATATAACTATGGAAACGCAGTATGTGTTTCTTCTCAAGTTGGTTGTAATATGGGTTGTTCTTTCTGCTCAAGTGGTATTTTAGGCAAACAAAGAAACTTAGAACCACATGAAATGGTGGGACAAATTCTTACAATCAACAATCTTCTCAAAGAAGAAGGAAGAGGAGAGCACGTTACTCATATCGTTGTAATGGGTACTGGAGAGCCATTTGATAATTACGATAATGTCATGGACTTTATTAGAATTGTTAACGCTCAAAAAGGACTCGCTATTGGTGCTAGACATATTACCGTATCCACCAGTGGAATCCCAGATAAGATTATTCAATACGGTAAAGAAGGACTACAAACCAATTTAGCTATTTCTTTACACGCTCCTAATAACGAACTTCGTAATCGTCTTATGAAGATTAATAAAGCCTATCCTTTAGAAGTTCTTTTCCCTGCGATTAAAGAGTACGAACAAGAAGCAGGAAGAAGAGTAACTTATGAATACCTTCTTTTAGAAGGGATTAACGACACTAAAGAGTGCGCAATGGAATTAATTGATTTAATTAAAGGTACAAATGGTTACGTTAATCTCATCCCATATAACGAAACAAATAAATTTGATTATAAACGTAGCAGTGGCAACCGCGTCCATACTTTCTTAGATATATTAATGAAGAATGGTGTTAAGGCGACGATTAGAAAAGAATTCGGTAGCGACATTGATGCGGCATGCGGACAATTAAAAGCAAAAGTAGGGGATTAAGATGAGTTATTTATCCGGTAAATTCTTTTGTTTAACTGACCAAGGTAAAGTAAGACCAACTAATGATGATAGTGCAATCACATCCGTGAACGCTTTTGGTAATGTTCTTTTAGCAGTTGCCGATGGCATGGGTGGCGCGAAAAAAGGTGGCTATGCCTCTTCTAAACTTCTAGAACATATTCTTAATGAATTCCGTGATTTAGAAAAAGAATTAGTGACAGGAAAACAAATTGCTAATTGGTTATTTAAAGTTATTGCTGCCGCTAACGAAAAGCTCTATTTAAAAAGTGAAAAAAATGAAGAATATAAAGGAATGGGAACAACCCTTTCTTTGTGTATGCTTGTTAAAGATATTTTAGTTACCGCTCAAGTAGGAGATAGTAGAATTTATCTCTTAAGAGAAAACAAACTAACAAAAATCAGCGTTGATCAAACTTATGTTCAATATTTAATTGATAATGGAACGATTTCTGAAAAAGAAGCTCTATCTCATAAAGAACGTCATGTTTTAACTAACGCAATCGGAGTAAAAAAAGTTTGCCAAGTTGATATTAAAGAACATGTCTATAACAATGAAAAAATTCTTCTTTGTAGCGATGGGTTATATAACAACGTTTCACCAACAATTTTAGAATCTATATTAAGAGGCAATGATAGTTTAGAAAGAAAATGCTCTCAACTAATTGCTTTTGGCAACGCGAGTGGTGGCACAGATAATATGGCGGTTGTCATTTGGGAGAGCGATAACTAATTATGACCCCAGAGTTTAATAAACTCCTTCTTTCCCGTTATATTATTTCCCGTCATATTGCTAGTGGCGGTATGGCGGATGTATATGAAGCTCAAGACATTGTTAAAAACAAAACAGTTGCCTTGAAGTTTTTGAAAGATAAATCATTAAATAATGATTTTGAAATAGAACAATTTAAAGATGAAGCAAGATTCCTTGCCGCTTTTAATCATCCTCACATCATGAAAATTTATAATGTCGGGGAATATAACGGAGTCCCTTTCCAAAGTTTTGAACTTATTAAAGGAAAGACATTAAAGGAAGTCTTGGATAATCGCGGAAAACTATCTTTTGATGAAGCGGTCGATTATTTATTACAAATCGTTGATGCGGTTAGTAATATGCATGAAAAAGAGATTCTCCATAATGATCTCAAGCCAGATAATTTGTTTTTGCTGAGTGACGGAAATATCAAAATTTGTGATTTTGGAATAGTGACTCATGCGAATTCAAAAGAACAAAAAGAATTACACGGAACAGTGAAATATCTTGCTCCAGAAGTTGTTCAATATCATAAGCAATCATATCAATCGGACATCTATTCTTTAGGAATTGTTTTCTTTGAATTTTTAACTGGCAAGGTTCCTTTTGATATCGATGTTCCTAAAACACTAATTGAAACTTATTATTCGAGCGATTTCCCTTCATTAAAGAAATATATTTCTTTACCTAATATTGATGATTTAGATTACGTCATCTCAAAAGCGTGTAATAGAAATCTCACTTTACGATATAAATCGGCAAAAGAATTCGCGAATGATTTAAACGCGATTAAGCGACATGAAAAAATAAAGAAAGGTAGCTTTTTATCCAGGCTATTATCTAGATAATGGAAGGTATTATTGTCTCAATTAAATATGGAGTCTACGTCGTTAATGTCGATGGAGTTTTATATAACACCTCGCCTCGTGGATTATTGAAGTTTAAAGATAAACTTTATGTTGGAGACAAAGTTTTATTAGATGATTCATCTTTCCTTATTCTTGAAGTTTTTGATCGTCATTCATTGCTTAAAAGACCTCCGATTAGTAACATCGACCAAGCTTTGCTTATCTTTTCTTTAAAAGAACCAGAGTTTTCTTATTATTTGGCGTTTAAATATCTAACATACGCGAATTTTAATGGTCTAAAAGCTTCTTTAGTTTTAACTAAAGCGGATAAGAGTAATGAAAAAGAGATTGAAGAAATTAAAGCGGTTTTCTCTAAAATGAATATTCCTGTTTATGCGACTAGCAGTAAAACTAATCAAGGATTAGATGATATTAAATCTCTATTCAAAGACAAGATTTCTGTTTTAATTGGTCAAAGTGGAGTAGGTAAATCATCTTTGCTAAACGCGATTGATGAATCTTACGAAAGAGAAATTGGAGAATATTCCCTTGCTTTAGGTAGAGGAAAGCATAAAACCAAAGAAGTAATTTTACTTCCTTATCAAAATGGATATATCGCTGACACTCCTGGTTTCTCGTCTTTAGAATTAGAGATGAATAAACTTGAAGTCGCGCAGCATTTCCCAGCATTTGAAAAAGATGCATTAGAATGTTTCTATTCTAATTGTCTTCATATTTCAGAAAAGAATTGTAAAATTAAAGATAAGGTAGCTAAGGGAGAAATCCCTCAAATCGCCTATGAGAATTATTTAAAGTTATTAGAAGAAGTGGAGAGATATTAAATGAACAAAATATTAGTAGCCCCATCAATATTAAGTGCTAACTTCAATCACCTTGAAGAAGATATTAAAAAAGTTGAAGAAGGAGGAGCGGACTGGCTTCACTTCGATGTTATGGATGGACACTTTGTCCCTAATATTTCTTTTGGGATTCCAGTATTAAAATCAATCGCTCATTCTCACCATATGATTAATGATGTTCACGTGATGATTTCCGATCCATTTAAGTACGCTCCTGAATTCATCAAAGCTGGAGCAAATTATTTAACCTTCCATTATGAAGCATGTAAGAGTGATAAAGAGGTTTTTCAAGTCATTGATCTCATCCATGATTACGGTGCAAAGGCTGGATTATCTGTTAAACCAGGAACACCAATTGAAAAAGTTTATCCATTTTTATACTCCCTCGATTTAGTTTTAGTGATGTCTGTTGAACCAGGCTTTGGCGGACAAACTTATATCCCTGAATCCTTCACTAAAATTTTTAAACTTAGAGAATATTTAAAGAATAATGAAATCAAAAATGTCTTAATTGAAGTCGATGGTGGCATCAATGAAGAAACCGCTAAAAACGCTAAATTAGCAGGTGCTGATGTTTTAGTGGCGGGTAGTTATATCTTTGGCCATGAAGACATTAAAGAAAGAATTGAAAAGCTTAGATGATTACTTACACTCTAGTTGGATTATTATCTTTAACTATTGTCTGTTTAGCTAGTTATCTTTTTTCTATTAATCTTTTATATAAAAAGAAGAATAAACGAGCGATTAATATTAAGAATCATTTTGGATATGAAATTGTTCCTCAAAAAGGAGAGAATACATTTTTTATTAATATCCTTTTATTAATCGCTATGCTTTCTTTTCTTACGGCAACAATATTAAATGTTGTTACTCATTTTGGAGCGTTTAATTTAGTAATTTCTATTGCCTCTTTATTATTAGTGTTTATTTTAGTAGCCCTTCCATTTATTGATCTTAAATATTTAAAAGAGCATTTATATTTAGATATTGGAATGGTGGTCTTATTCTTTTTAATTAATGGACTTCTTACTTATTCTTCATATCAAATGTGTAAGGTTTACGATTATAAAAACATTAATGGAATTATTGCTTTAGTGATAAGCGCAACAATGCTTATTGTCTCACTAGTCTTCTTTATTAACCCAAAGTTATTTAATCTTTCTGGAGATAAACATGAAGATGGAACAGTTACTCGCCCTAAAGTGATTCACCTCGCTTTAGTGGAGTGGCTTGTAACATTCTTTATCCCAATTCTATTTACTCCAATAATCCTATTATCTACGATAATGTAGACATAAAAAAATGACCAAACGGTCATTATTTTATTTCAGTTACAATTTAATTATTTCTCGACTTTATTGAGGGTTCTATAAGCACGAGTAGACATACGAACGCGTGTTTCTTTTCCATCAACTAAGACTGTACGAGTTTGTAAATTTGTATTCCATTTTCTACGAGTAGCTCTTAAAGAATGGGAACGGTTATTACCACTGACTGGTCCTTTGCCGGTAACTGGACATACTCTTGACATATCGTGACCTCCTTAAGCGTCTTGAAAACTCTATCATATTAAGAGCATTGATTTCAATAATTATTTTGAATAATTAGTATCTTTCTTCTGGATGCTTACTTCTAAATTCACTAACAGTGAGGGTGTTTGGACACTTTTTTCGTAGTGTTTCAAGTAACTTTCCGTCTTTATCTCCGAGAAGAAATCTCATCTTAGCTTTTGGAGAATAGAAGATTACTTGGCGTTTCTTTTCGCTCTGTTCAAAATCAACGAATTCAATATTGTCATAATTAAATTCAATCTCTCTTCCAAATCTTTTTATGACAAAATATTTGTCCTCAATCACGTAATAATACGAAACGATTGAGAATATATAAATTCCAATAACAGAAACACCTAAAACGATCACATAAACAAAATGCGATGGTCCCCAAGGGTAAACGGAGATGGTTCCATTTTCGGCGCTGAAGTCAAAGAAAATAGAAAAGAACATAGCTAGAGAAGCGGCTGAAACAATAACCGCGACTAGTATATATCTCCAAGTAATACTCCAAATAGATGGTCTAACTTTCATTGTGTTTATTTTAACTCAAAAGAGTCAAAATAGGAATAAAATATAATTAATAACCTACAACAACTAAAAATCATTCAAAAAAATAGTAAAGTATTTAAAAATCAATATAAATAAATAAAATTTATTTTCTTCATAAAATAGTCTGCAAGTAGTATCATTAAATTACGGAGGAGAAAATATGCCAAGTAAAAACAAAGTTGTTGCAATGATTCTTGCTGGTGGTAAAGGAACTAGACTTGAATCATTAACAAAGAAAACCGCAAAGCCTGCAGTTTCTTTTGCAGCAAAATACCGTATTATTGATTTCCCATTATCTAACTGCGCAAATACCGGCATTAACGTTGTCGGTGTTTTGATGCAATATGAATCTACTTATCTTGATTCCTATATTGGTAATGGAAAGAAGTGGGGACTTAATGGAGTTCACTGCTTAATGTCAACCCTAGCGCCAAGACAAACAGAACAAGGAGCCAACTGGTATAAAGGTACTGCCGATGCTATTGCCCAAAATATCGACTTCCTTGATGCTGCTGATCCTGAATATGTTGTTATCCTTTCTGGAGACCATATTTATAAGACAACTTATACAGATATGATTGAACTTCACGAGAAAAGTGGAGCAGATGTCACTATTTCTGTTATTGAAGTTGATCCTAAAGAAGCTAGTAGATTTGGAATTATGGTTGTTGATGAAAATGATAATATCATTCAATTCCAAGAAAAACCTAAAAACCCAATCTCTAATTTAGCGAGTATGGGCGTCTATGTATTCACATGGAAAACATTAAAAGAATATCTTATTAAAGATGCTAAAGATGAAAATAGTGATCATGACTTTGGTAAGAATATTATTCCAAATATGCTTAATGATAAGAAAAAACTTAAAGCTTATCGTTTCAAAGGATATTGGAGAGATGTTGGAACACTTGCTTCATTGCATGAAGCCAACATGGATGTCGCTTTAGATAAGTTAGAACTTAATCTATATGATGAAGATCGCACAAACCGTGTCTACACGGAAGATGTCTATAGCGTTCCTCAATACGTTGGTAAAAAAGGAAAAATTACTAGAAGTATTGCTAATCAAGGCGCGATTATTCTTGGTAATGTTGACTCTTCAGTTATTTCAACAAAAGTCTTAATTGAAAGCGAGACAGTTGTTACTCGCTGCGTCGTCATGGAAGGCTCAACTATTAAAAGAGGTGCGAAAGTGCATAACGCAATCATCGCCCCAAATAGTGTGATTCCAGAAAATAGCAAAATCAATTTAGGAAACGACAATGTCGTTTTGATTGATACCGCAAATAAATAGGAGGACAAGAAAATGAGTAAAGTTATTGGAATTTGTAATTTACATAACGAACCAAATATTGGCGAATTAACAAACTCTCGTCCTCTTGCAGTTGTTTCCTTTTTAGGAAGATATGGCATTATTGATTTTGCTTTATCTAACTTCACCAATTCTCACATTGATAAGATTTATGTTTTAGTGAGAAGAGGTATTGTCGGATTAAGAAGACATATCGGCAGTGATTCTATTTGGACAAGAAACACAAAATTAGGACATGTTGAACTCTTATTAAATGAAAAAGGTTTATCAAATCAACCATTCAACACTGATATTAATAATATTAAGAATGGTCTTGATATCGATAACCTCGATTTTGATTATGCAGTTATCGCTCCAACCCATATGCTTTCTAGCATGGACTATCGACCAATCATTGAAGCTCACGAAAAGAGTGGCGCTCAAGTGACTGCGGTTTATAAACATACCTCAGAAGCAAATAAGGAATATTTAGGATGCGATAAATATAAATTTAACGCTGATGGAACTATTTCCTCGGTGAAGAGAAACATCGGAAGAACTGATGAAGCTGATATTTCTTTAAGCACATTTATTATTAATAAAAGAACACTTAGAAAGATCCTTAATGATTCTTCCAAGATTTCTCAACTATACACAATTCAAGACATGCTTAACTTCTATATTGATGAAGATACAATCAAAGTTCATGCCTATGAATTTGGTGGAATGGTGGTTCCAATTCTTACATTAGAAGATTATGTCAATAAATCATTAGGTTTGCTTAATTATCATATAAGAAACCAATTATTCTTACCGGATTGGCCAATCTATACATCAACTCACAATACTCCTCCAGCCTTGTATGGCAAGGACGCTGATGTTTCTAATAGCTTCGTTGCTAATGGAGCTATTATCAAAGGTAAAGTTCAAGACAGTATTATTTCTCGTGAAGTTGTTGTAGAAAAAGGCGCAGAAGTGAAAAACTGTATCATCTTCTCTAAAGCAACTATTGGAAGAGATGTCAAACTCACCAAAGTTGTTGCGGATAAAGGTGTCCAAATTGTTAATACAAAAAAATTAAGTGGCGCAAATGATGACTTTGTCGTCTTACCACTAGGAGCTAAAATTTAATGAAAATCGCAATGGTCTGTTCAGAAGCTAATCCATTTGTAAAAACTGGTGGACTAGCAGATGTTACTTACTCATTAAGTAAAGAAATGGTGAAACTCGGGGAAGAGGTTGTTATCGTTCTTCCTTTATATAACAAAATCAAATCTCAAGGTCTCAATCTTGAATTTGTCACTGTTATCGAGGCTAACTTAAGTTGGAGACATGAAACATCTAATGTCTTCAAATGCACTAAAGATGGCATTACTTACTATTTCTTAGAAAATAGACATTATTTTGAAAGAGATAATATTTATGGATATGACGATGATGGAGAACGCTTTGCGTTTTATACCATTGCAGTCGCTAATTTGTTCCAAAAAATCAAATATCGCCCTGATATTATCCACGCTCATGATTGGCAACCTGGAATGCTTTTCTGTTATATCAGAGAAAACCATTTGGATTTCTATAAGAAAACTAAATTTGTCTTCTCTATTCATAATCCTGCTTTCCAAGGTATTATTGACCGTTATGCTTTAGGAGATTTATACAATCTTCCAGATCACTTATATATCAGTGGTCAAGTTGAATTCGGTGGTCGAGTCTCAACTTTAAAAGCGGCAATTATGTACGCTGATAAGATTACAACTGTTTCTCCTAACCATCGTAGCGAACTTCTTACTCCAGAAGGAAGTATGGGACTTAACAATGTTCTTTGCTTTAGGGAATATGACTTCTGTGGATTCCTTAATGGAATTGACTACGAAGAATTCAATCCAGCTAAAGATGAATATATCGCTAAAGAATATGGCTTAAGAAACTATGTTTCTGGTAAAAAAGAAAACAAACGTGCTCTTCTTAGAAGATTTGAACTTGAAGGAGAAGATGTACCTTTATATTCACTAGTCAGTAGAATCACTTGGCAAAAGGGAATGAATCTTGTCTTCTCCGCTTGCCGTGAATTAGCTCGTCGAGGAGTTAATATTATTCTTCTTGGTAGTGGTGAATATGCTTGTGAACAAGAGATGGAAAAACTCCATCAAGAATTCCCAAATCATATTGGGGTTTATATTGGCTATAACAACGCTCTTGCTCACCAAGTATATGCGGGAAGTGATTTCTTCATGATGCCTTCCTTATTTGAACCATGTGGCTTGGGGCAAATGATTGCCCAAAGATATGGTACTCTTCCAATTGTAAGAAGAACTGGTGGTCTAAAAGACTCAGTTATCAATTATGATGGAGGAAACAAAGATACAAGTAATGGCTTTGGATTTGACGCTTTTAGCGAGTGGGATATGATTCAAACTTGTTTATACGCGTTAGATGTATATAATAATCAACCAGAGACATTTAAATTATTAGTCAAAAATGCTCTTAAAACTGATAACAGTTGGGGTAAGAGCGCTCAACAATATCACGGATTATACAAATCTTTGATTGAGTAACGACATAGAGGTGAAATTATGGGATATGATTACAAAAAAATAGAACCAAAATGGCAAAAGGTTTGGGAAGATAACAAAACATATGCGTGTGACGTATATGATTTCTCCAAACCAAAATATTACATTCTTGATATGTTTCCTTACCCAAGTGGTCAAGGTTTACACGTCGGACACCCTGAAGGCTATACCGCTAGTGACGTTTTAGCAAGAATGAAAAGAATGCAAGGATTTAACGTCCTTCATCCAATGGGATGGGATTCTTTTGGTTTACCTGCTGAACAATATGCGATGAAAACTAATCAACATCCTTCAATTATCACCGAAAAGAACATCAACAATTTCAGAAGACAAATCAAATCACTTGGTTTCTCTTATGACTGGAATAGAGAGATTGCCACTAGTGACCCAACATATTACAAATGGACACAATGGATCTTTTTAAAACTTTATGATGCAGGATTAGCGTATATCGATTATCGCCCTGTTAATTTCTGTCCAACTTTAGGTACAGTTTTAGCTAATGAAGAAGTAATTGATGGTAAAAGCGAAGTTGGCGGATATCCAGTTATTAGAAAGCCAATGAGACAATGGTTACTTAGAATCACTAAGTACGCGGATAAATTATTGGATGGATTAAATGGTCTTGATTGGCCTATTTCCACTCTTGAAATGCAAAAGAACTGGATTGGTAGATCAACTGGTGCTAAGGTCACCTTTAAGATTAAAGATACCGATTTAAGTTTTGATGTATTTACAACTAGAGTTGATACACTTTATGGCTGTTCTTATTGTGTTTTAGCGCCAGAACATCCATTAGTGAAAGAAATCACCACCAAAGAACAAGCTAAAGATGTTGAAGCCTATCTTAAGATGGTGGAAAGTAAATCTGACTTAGAAAGAACCGAACTTAATAAAGATAAGACTGGTGTCTTTATTGGTAGATACGCAATTAATCCAATTAACGGAAAAGAAGTTCCAATCTATATTGGAGACTATGTTTTAGCAAGTTATGGTAGTGGCGCTGTTATGGCAGTTCCTGCTCACGATGAAAGAGATTACGCATTTGCTAAAAAATACAATTTACCAATTCATCAAGTCCTTGAAGGCGACATCTCTACTAACGCCTTTACTGGAGATGCTCCACATATCAATAGTGACATTGCTAACGGAATGAATATTAAAGATGCCAAAGAAGCAATCTTAAATAAACTTATCGCTGAAGGCAATGGTGAAAAGCAAGTTAATTATAAATTAAGAGACTGGTTATTCTCCCGTCAAAGGTATTGGGGTGAACCAATCCCAATTATCATCAAAGATGATAAATCACTTGTTCCTCTTTCAACTTATGATCTTCCACTTGTTTTACCAGAGATGGAAGAATATAAGCCAAGTGGCACAGGAGAATCTCCATTAGCAAATGCTAAAGAATGGCTTAAAGTCACCTTAGCGGATGGAAGTTATGGTACTAGAGAAACTAATGTTATGCCTCAATGGGCTGGAAGTTGTTGGTACTATATCCGTTATATTGATCCACATAACGATAAAGAACTTGGCGACAAGAAATTGTTAGATCACTGGTTACCAGTTGATTTATATATCGGTGGAGCTGAACACGCTGTTCTCCACTTGCTTTATGCTCGTTTCTGGCATAAGTTCCTTTATGACCAAGGAATCGTCTCTACACCAGAACCATTTAAAAAATTATTCCACCAAGGAATGATTTTAGGCAGTAATGGTGAAAAGATGTCTAAGAGCCGTGGAAACGTTATTAATCCAGATGATGTTGTCGCTAATTATGGTGCTGATTCTCTTAGATTATATGAAATGTTTATGGGGCCACTTGAAGCCTCTTTACCGTGGAGTGATACAGGCTTAGATGGTGCTAAAAAATATTTAGATAGAGTTTATCGTTTATTCTCCGAAAAAGAATTCTTAGATAAATACACAAATGAAAATGATGGCAAGTTAGATTATATCTATAACTTCTCTATCAAAAAGATTACCCAAGATTTTGAGGCGTTGAAGTTTAATACTGCAATTAGCCAAATGATGGTGTTCACAAACGAACTCTATAAGAGTGAAAAACTTTATGTTCCTTATTTAGAAGGATTCGTTAAGGCTCTTGCGTGTATTGCACCTCACTTAGGCGAAGAAATTTGGGAAATGTTAGGCCATAAAGAATTCATTGATTTTGAAGCATGGCCAACATATGACGAAAGCAAAATTGTCTTAGACACAATTAAAGTTGCGGTTTCAGTAAATGGAAAACTTCGTGCAACAATCGATGTCAAACCAGACTTGTCTGATAAAGAAATGGAAGACATCGCTTTAGCTCAAGAAGCGGTCCAAAGACACACCGAAGGTAAGACAATCAAAAAGGTTATCGTTGTTAAGAACAAGATTGTTAACATTGTTGCAATATGAAAATTGTCATAGATATCGGTAATACAGCATCTAAATTTGGATGCGTCAATAATGGCGTATTTTCCTTTTTAGGTCGTCTATATAACCATGATGTTAACTTAAAAAATGTTAAGAATATCTTTAAAGATATTAATGGAGTAGAAGGAGTTTATGTTTCTTCTGTTGCTCCAAAAATATGCAATCTTATTGCTCAAATCTTTAAAGATTTGTATAATCTTGAAGTTCGTCTAGTTTCATCTAGCATGTCTTCTCATGTTCAACTTGCTATTGATAACAAAGATGAACTCGGAACAGATTTATATTGTGACTTAGTAGCAGCTTACGAGGTTAGCGGAGCAAAAACTGCAATTGTCGATTTTGGTACAGCCACTAAAATCTTGTTCATTGATGAGAATGGAAGTTTCTCAAGCTGCGCCATTTTCTTAGGATATGAAAAAAGCAAAAATATCTTAAGTAAATCTACTGAGCTTCTTCCAGATCCTGCTCATCAAAAAATTCTCCCAATTAGTGAATGTCATAATACTGTTGACGTCATTAATTCCAGTGCATATTATTCGCAATTATTCACAATTAATGGAATAATTGATGAGTATGAGAAGGAAGTGGGGTATTCTCTTAAGAGAATTTACACTGGTGGAAATGCAAAAGACTTCCTCTCAAACATTAACGAAAATGAATATGACGAGAACCTAGTTCTTAAAGGAATTATGATTCTCATAGAAAGCGTACAAAAATGAAAAAGAAAACTTATTACGACAAGTTAACTCAAAAGTATCAAAAAGATTTAATCAAAAGCTTATCTGAATTTGTCGCTATTGATTCAGTTCACGATGAAAGTACAGTAAGCGAAGAAAATCCTTTTGGTGTCGGTGTTTCTAACGCTCTTAAATATATTGAAAAATTAGCGAGAAACGACGGTTTTGAAGTAACTAACTACGACAATATGGTAGTGGAAATCCTTTTTGGCGAAGGAAAGAAAAACTTAACTATTATGGCTCACGCCGATGTCGTTCCTGCTGGAACAGGATGGCAAGATCCTCCATTTAAGATGGTTGAAAAGAAGGGCATCTTATATGGACGTGGTGTTGCCGATGACAAAGGACCACTTTTAGCGACATATTACGCTATGAAAGCTTTAAAAGAAGCTGGTCAACTAGGTGGATATCAAATTAGATTCCTTGTTGGAGGCAATGAAGAAAGAGGTTCCTTATGTATGGAACATTACTTCAAAACACTTAAAAAGCCTCAACCAACATTAGGTTTCTCTCCAGATAGTGACTTCCCACTTATCTATGCTGAAAAAGGTATTTATACCTTTAATATTCATGGAAAGCTTAATGTACCTGGCTTAATTTCTATTGAAGGCGGAACTGCAAGTAACGCTGTTATTGAAAGATGCGAAGTGAAATTCGAACTCAATACTGAATTCTTAAATTACATTCTTAATAACTACAAGAGAAGTGAAGCAGAAATTCATACTGCTGATGATGTCTCGACTATCATCTTTAAAGGCGTTGCAGCTCATGGCGCTCTTCCTGAACTCGGAGTTAACGCTGGTATGATGGCGATTTCTGCTTTAGCAGATTTCACTAAAGATCCAAAATTAATGCAAATTAAGAAATTATATACACCTTTAGATGGAAGCGGCTATAAATGCGCTGGTACATCTAAAGATATGGGACATAATTCTTCTAACGTTGGACTTATTTCCTATAAAGGTGGAGAATTCTCCTTAACATGCAACTTCCGTTATGTTGATACATGTAATAAAGAAGAACTATTAAGCACCATTAAAGAAGTTAATAAACCATTTGCGGTTAAAGTAGTAGGGGAATCTCCATTACTTTTCTACGCGAAAGATACATTACTCATTTCAACATTATTAAAGTCTTATCGTGATGAGACTGATGATTTAGAAACTGAACCTCTTGCTATTGGTGGAGGAACATACGCTAAAGAAGCAGATAATGTTGTTGCATTTGGTATGCAATTCCCAGGCTGGGAAAGCAATATGCACTCACCAGGAGAATCAACTAAAAAAGAAGATCTCTTTAAAGGTATGAGTGTTTACGCACGCGCTATCGTTGATTTAGGAAATAAACTTAAAGATGAGAACTAAATTCAAAGCGTGGGCTAAGCCGTTTTTAGATGAACATCCTGAGATATCTCTTCCAGTAGAAGAATTATCTTCTTTAAATAATATTTATTTAGAGATTGGCTCAGGCAAAGGTGAATTCTTAATAAAGATGGCAAACAAGTTCCCTGAACTTAGTTTTATCGGAGTTGAAAAGAATGTCACATGCGCTGGAATAACAGCAAAGAAAATGGTGGAAGCGGATGTTAAAAACGCGAAGTTAATTTACGCAGATGCGCAGCAACTTCTCCCAAACTTCAAAGATAGAAGCATTAAGACAATCTTTCTTAACTTCTCTGATCCATGGCCGAAGAAAAGGCATCATAAAAGAAGATTAACAAGTGATTTATTCCTTAAGGAATATCATAGAGTCTTAGCGAAAGGCGGAAGATTAATCTTCAAGACTGATAATTCTGACTTATTTAAAGATTCCTTAGAATATTTTGAAAATTCATCATTTAAATTAATTAGCTATACCGAGAATTATCTTGGTGATGACGAATTTGATACATCAACTGAATACGAAGAATTTTTTAGGAAAGAGGGAACTCCAATTAAGAGAGTTATTTACGAAAAATGATTAAGAACTACGGTATTTTTAACAATCACGAACTCGACAATACTTTGCTAATCAAACTTTCTGATGATGAAGTAACTTCAGTGGTATCACTAAGTAAGCAGATGGAGGTCTTATATCATAACGAAGAGATTACTGCTTATCGCATAAAGAACTTTATCCGATATGCGAAAATCAAATATTCAGGAATTATCTTCCTTCCTGCTGATCCGTTAATCGATGTCATTAATTCGATATTAACCGACCATAAACTTAATCGCCTCGATTACAAAAAAGAAAGCGGTTATATCACTAAACTAAATAAAGGCCATCTCATGGTCTACGCAAAAGAAGGAACATTCTTAAGAGATGGAACTGTCTCTAAAGGAAGGTTCTGCTCATATCATGATTTGTTCATTGAAAATGAAAAAGAAAACGAACTAATCGAAATAACTGAGAATATCCCAGAAAACATTGATTTCTTCAAGATGGAGGTCATCTAATATGCTTGAAATTGAACTTAAAAAACAAGGCAAAATCTCACGCCTTACAAATAAAACATTCCAATTTGAAAAAGAATTAGGAGAAGGCTTTTACGCTGCTAATTACTTTTTAAAAAGTAATAAAATCGTTAAAGAACATGTTCCTAACCATATTGTTACCATGCAATGGTTCCAAAGAAGGGATGACGCTATGCTTTGTGGAATTGATGAAGCAATCGCTGTAATTCATACTTACGCTATTCATCCTGAAGAATTAGTGATTGAAGCGCTTAATGATGGAGATATTATCGATAACATGGAACCAGTTCTTAAAGTTACTGGTAAATACGAAAACTTTGGATTCTTAGAAAGCGTAATTGATGGCATCTTAGCAAGAAGAACTAGCGTTGCCACTAATGTTAGAGAGGTCTTAAAAGTTGCAGGAAATACTCCTGTATTTTCTATGGCAGACCGTCAAGATGATTATCACACTCAAGTTGGTGATGGTTATGCTACTTATGTTGCAGGTATTGACCGCGTTAGCACCGATGCTCAAGGCAAGTGGTGGGGTGGAAAAGGTATGGGAACTATGCCACATGCCTTAATCCAAGTTTGTGGTGGTGATGTTATTAAAGCTGCTCAAATCTATCACGAGACATTCCCAAATGAAAAAGTAACTGCCTTAATTGATTATAATAACGATGTTGTTACTGATTCATTAAAACTTGCTAGAGTTCTTAAAACCAATCTTAATGGAGTTCGTATTGATACTTCTAAGGCATTAATTGATCACTATTTTGATGACAAAGATACATCTGGATTTGATCCTCATGGAGTTTGTAAAGAGCTAGTTTTTGCTCTTAGAGAAGCTTTGGATAAAGAAGGATTTAACTATGTTAAAATCATCGTTTCTTGTTCCTTTAACGCTCAAAAGATTAAAGAGTGGAATGAATTAAAGGTTCCAGTGGATTTATACGGTGTTGGCACTTACTTTGTCAATAACACAACTTGTGGATTTACTGGTGACTTAGTTATGCTTGATGGCAAACCACAAGCAAAAGAAGGCAGAGCAAACTACCCATCTAAGAGACTTAAAAAAGTCCTTTATCCAATTTATTAATATAAAAGGATATAAAAAATAGCCACTGGCTATTTTTTGTTTACCTTAAGGAATACTTTCTTTCCCTTTTTAATCTTGCGAGGCGAAGTGATATCAATCATTTCGTTTGGATTTGTAATCTTTTCTCCATCGACTGAGACACCACCTTGTTCGATAAGTCTTCTTGCTTCGCTTTTAGAAGCGCATAATGTGGACGCTACCAATAAGTCAGTAATAGTGTATTCGCTAAGATCTAATTCACAAGAAGGCATATTTTCATCATTTCCTTCACCAGAGAATAGACTTCTTACAGCTGCTAACACTTTATTAGCCTCTTCTTCGCCGTGAACTAACTTAGTCAATTCATAAGCAAGAATTTCTTTTTTCTCGTTAATTCTGCTATCATCCCAAGATGCAATTTCATTAATTCTATCTAGTGATAGGAATGTTAATAGTTTGAAACATTTGATAACATCTGCATCTTCAATATTTCTCCAATATTGGAAGAATTCGAATGGTGTAGTTTTATTTGGATCTAGCCAAACTGCTCCGTTAGCGGTTTTACCCATTTTCTTTCCTTCACTATTAAGGAGAAGGGTGATGGTCATCGCGTAAGCGTCTTTGCCAGTTTTCTTTCTAATTAATTCAGTACCTGCAAGCATATTTGACCATTGATCATCGCCACCGAATTGCATGTTACATCCATAGTGTTGATTTAAGTAATAGAAGTCATAAGCTTGCATAATCATGTAGTTGAATTCTAAGAAGGAGAGACCTTTTTCCATTCTTTGCTTATAGCATTCCGCTCTTAACATATTGTTAACAGAGAAGTGTGGGCCGACATCTCTAAGGAATTCAACATAGTTGAGATTAAGTAACCAGTCTTTATTGTTAACGACGATTGCTTTATTGAAATCGATGAATCTCGACATTTGTTTTTTGAAGCATTCGACGTTGTGATCGATTTGTTCTTCATCCATCATTTTTCTTAAGTCACTTCTTCCTGATGGATCTCCAACATGGCCTGTTCCTCCACCTAATAATACAACTGGAGTATTACCTGCCATTTGGAGTCTTTTCATTAAGCATAACGCCATGAAGTGACCAACGTGTAATGAATCAGCAGTAGGATCGAAACCAATATAAAATTTAGCGTTACCATTGTTAATTAGTTCACGAATTTCTTTTTCATCAGTAACTTGAGCAATTAAGCCTCTAGCTTGTAACTCTTCATATATGCCCATATTATGAGTCCTCCTACTATGTAGAAATATAGCATAATTTTATATAAACATAAAGAAAAAAGACCCACATAAGTGAGTCTTTTGCGTAATGCATGATATTAGAGTTTACGGTTGTAGTATTCAACGATTTGTGATTCGGTGATTTGTTGAGTTAATTCACTACGTTCTGGTTCTCTAATGTATTTACCTGAGAAGTTAGCAGCGTCAACTTCGACCCAACCAACTTTAGTTGCGATGGATTCGAGTGATTCTTTGATAACTTTCATATCTCTGTCGCCTTCCTTAACGGAGATGACATCATTGAGAGAACATAAGTAAGATGGAATATCAACTTTTTTACCGTTAACTTCGATGTGTCCGTGATTGACGAGTTGTCTAGCACCTTTACGAGTACGGGCGAAACCCATACGGTAGACGAGGTTATCTAAACGGGATTCGAGTAATTTCATAAATGCGAAACCAGTAACTTCTTTACTAGATAAAGCAATCATGAATAATCTTCTGAATTGTCTTTCGTTGACACCATACATTTGTCTTAGTTTTTGTTTTTCAACTAATTGCTTACCATATTCAGATGGTTTTTTCTTACGAGAAGCTCCGTGTTGACCAGGTCCATATGGACGTTTTTGGAGTTCCTTGTTTGTTTCAAGAGTTGAAAAGCCTAATCTACGACTTCTTTTCCAGTCTGATCCAGTATATCTCATGACTTCGTACTTCCTTTCTTTATTTTTTGCAAAATAATGAATAGGCATAAATTCCTTGCCTCGGGTGTTTGATTTTGTTTCGCCATTGTAGCTTAGGTTACTCCGTTACAGCCGTATCAAACATCAGACAGGTAGTATTTATGTGCTGCATTACATGCAGTAAATAATATACAGGATTAAAATCATTCATACAATAAAAAAATTAAATATTTTTTCAAAAGTTCTTAAAGCAAGAAAATAGTGGAGAAAAATTAGAAAAAATAATCTTCATAAAATAACCTACTAAAGTTAAAATATTTAATCAAAAAATGATGAAGATAAACGCAGTGTATTTTTGCTTATTTTGATTTTAATTCAAAATAGGTTTTCTCCTCGTTTTCATTTTTGTATAATATACTTGATTAATCTTTGATTAAGTTGGAGGTATTAGTATGCTCATATTCCTCGGTTTAAATGAAACTGTCCTTATTGTAGTCGCTTCTGTTATAGTGGCTACTGTTCTTGGAATACTCCTTTATTTCTTTGTTATTTCAAGATTCAAATTCCGTAAGCAAGTTAGCAATTTAGAGAAGCAATTCTCGCATTGTGATGCTTTATTATTAGGACAAGATACCCAATATATCCATAGACTAGAGATTATCTCTAGAACCAACCTTTTATACTTATCAAAATATGAGCAATTTTATCGTAGATTTAAATCAATTCACGATAATGAAGATGCCTATGCTGATTCAATTTTAAAACAATTGAAGTCTCTTTTAGCTGCAAAGCAATATAAGAATATTAAGTCTGTTATTAGCGAAGCTAAGAAAGCAGTGGAGAATTTAACTGAAAGTGTTAACAACTTAGACCATGATCTTTACGAAGTAATTAAGCTAGAAGAAGATTGTAGAAGAACAATTGATCACTTGCGTGAAGTATATCGCCATGTTAAACAAACTTATTATTCCGAGAGTAATGATCTTGAAATGGTTGCTGCAACATTTAATAAAATGTTCGATAAAATTGATTCTTCCTTTGCAAGATTTGATGAACAATTAGAAGGCGCTGAATACGAAGAAATTAATTCAGAAGCTGCTTCACTTAATAGTGTTCTTACTGCTCTTGGACATGTTCTTATTGAACTTCCAAAACTTTGTAAAACAATTAAAACCGATATTCCTGAAGCACTTACTTCACTTCAAAATAAATACAAAGAAACCGAAAAACAAGGCGTCCCTCTTTACCATTTATCTTTCAAAAATCACATTGAAGAATGGAAGAAAAAAATCCAAGAAATTAGCAAGAGGATTATTAACCTTCAAATTGGTGGTGTCAATTCAGAGTTAGAACTCATTCTCGTGGAAATTGATTCAATGAGACAAAAACTCGATGATGAAGTTACTGCTCGTGATTATTTCAGAGAGCATTACGATTTCGTATACCAATCAGTGAACAATGTTGAAAAGGTATTTTTACGTATTTGTGCGTTGTTACCTGAAATTAAAAACATCTACATTATTTCTCCAACCGAAATTGAAAAAATCGATTCGTTAGGAAAGTCAGTTGATGATTTAGGAAACTCTAAGAGATATTTGGATGGCTTCGTTCATAGTGGAACACGCCAACCATATTCACTTCTTAAATCCAAACTTGATGAACTAGAAGCAAACTATAGTATTGTCAATAAAGGCGTTACTAATTTCAAAATGTACATTGACTCTTTAAAGAGCACTGCTGAAGAAGCATATAACATGATTTCAGTTTATTACTATCAAGTTAAGGAAGCTGAAAGAGCGTTAGATGAAGTGAATATTGAATCCTTCTCTTCTCTTTATAGAGAAAAAATTGAAGCTGTTTTTGAAGTCCTTAACGATATTTATCAAGGCGTTCAGACTAAGCCAATTGATGTTGAAGACATCAACAACAAAATTACCAACCTTAAAAACATTGCAAACCCAATGTTTGAAGATATTGAAAATAAAACACGTAACGCGAAAGTGGCAGAAAGATCTTTGGTCATCCTTAACCGTGATCGTGATGAACAAGATATTAACCACACCGTAAATCAACTTGAGATTGGATTCCAAAAAGGTGATTTTCAAAGTGTTTATTCTCAAGCCAATTCCTTATACAAGAATCGTCACTTAGATAATGAAAATTAATAATAGCAAATTGATATATTTAGATAATGCTTCTACTACAAAAGTAAACGAAGAAGTTTTAAAAGTGTATAACGACACACATGTCGTTTATTTTGCAAATCCATCTTCAATTCATAAAGAAGGGCAGAAGTCTTTTTACTTATTAAATAGAAGCAAAGAAGAAATCTTAAGATTATTTAATCTTAAAGACCATGAAGTTATCTATCTTTCTGGCGCTACAGAAGCTAATAATTTGGCAGTTAAAGGAGTGGCATTAAGATACAAAAATCGTGGTGATCATCTCATCACAACCGCATATGAGCACCCTTCAATTTTAGAAGCATATGCTCAATTAGAAAAAGAATTTGGATTTAAAGTAACTTATCTTAAACCGAATAAAGATGGAATAATCACTTCCCAAATGGTTGAAGCTGCGATGACTGATAAAACAACATTAGTCTCTATTATGGCGGTGAATAACGAGATAGGCGCTGTTAATCCAATCGAAGATATTTCTAGATTATTAGAAAAATATCCAAAAGCAATATTCCATGTTGATGCTTGCCAAGCAATTGGAAAGTTAGAGAAAGAAATCAATTATTCCAAAGTTGATTTATTAACAATCTCTGGTCATAAAATCCATGGATTAGTTGGATTTGGAGCCTTAATCAAAAAGAAAAAAATTGAATTATTACCTCTAAATAGTGGCGGAGGACAAGAATATGGTTATCGAAGCGGAACCGAAGATCTTGCTAATGCAAATGCATTAGTTAAAGCAGTTCAACTCGCTCTTAAAGATGAAAAGAAAAATTATAATCATGTAAAAGAAATGGCGGACAAACTTCTATCTTACTTGAGAAACAAACCAGAATTATATGAATTAAATGTTCCAACAGTTGTTAATCCTTATATCATTAACTTCTCTACGATTTCTAAAAAAGGAAGTGTCGTTGTGGAAGCATTAAGTAACAACAATATAATGGTGTCTTCAACTAGTGCATGCCATTCTTCTAAAGAAAAAGGAAGCTATGTTGTTGCTTCTTTAGGGAAAGGTGAAAAAGCTATTAATAACACTATTAGAGTGTCGTTAGATAGCAGTAACACAATAGAAGAAATAGATACATTTGTATCTATATTAGATGAAATAATTGGAGAAATTCGATGATATATTACGATTATATAATGATAAGATTTGGTGAATTATCCACCAAAGGAAAGAACAAGCAAGACTTTATCCATAGACTCTATTTAAACATCAAACATGCTTTAAAAGATTTCGATGGTTTAGAAATTGAATCTAGATATGATCACATCTATGTTCACCTTAATGGACAAGATCATGAACCAGTAGTGGCAAGACTTCAAGATGTTAGCGGTATCCAAGGTCTATCCTTAGTTCATAAAGTTGAAAATGATATCGAAGTAATTAAGAAAGCTTCTTTAGAGCTAATCAAGCTTGAAGAAGGTAAAACCTTTAAAGTCAAATGTAAGAGGAGCAATAAAAAATTCCCTCTTATTTCTGATGACATCATTCGTCAAGTCGCTCCTGTTATTTTAAGAAACACTGATTTAAGTGTTGATGTCCATAATCCAGATATCTTACTTCAAATTGAAGTAAGAGAAGAAGGAACTTATATCTTCGTTAAGACGTATGAAGGCGCGGGCGGATATCCTTTAGGTGTTGGCGGAAAATCAATGCATATGCTTTCCGGTGGTATTGATTCTCCAGTAGCGGCGTATCTATTAATGAGAAGAGGAGTCAAAATTGAATGTATCCATTTTGCTTCCCCTCCATACACTCAAGAAGCTGTTATTTATAAACTTGAAGATTTATTGCATAAATTAAATAGATATCAACCAGAAATTAGACTCAATATTGTTCCATTTACTAAGATCCAAGAAGCAATATACGATAACGCTCCTGAAAGCTATTGCATCACACTTATGAGAAGGATGATGTATCGTTTAGCGGATCGACTCGCTAGACGTAGAAAATGTCCAGTTATCAGTAGTGGTGAATCAGTAGGGCAAGTAGCAAGTCAAACACTTCAATCAATTAATGTAATTAATGAAGTAACTAACTTACCAGTTATTCGTCCATGTGCAACAATGGATAAGTTAGAGATTATCCAAATCAGTAAGAAAATTGATACTTATGAGATTTCAATTAGACCTTACGAAGATTGTTGCACAATCTTTACTCCAAAAGCACCTAAGACTGCTCCTCAATTAAATGAGGCAAAATCATTTGAAGAAAAATTTGATTTCGATTCAATGATTGAAGAAGCTCTTAATAACATTGAAGTTAAAATAATTCAATAAAAAAATCAGGACCGAAGTCCTGATATTTTTTTACTTAAGTAATAAATTACTTAATGTTTGCTTTAGCTGTTTTGACTAAATCTGCAAATGCACTTGGGTCATTGATTGCGAGTTCAGATAACATTTTTCTGTTAACTTGAATGTTGGCAACCTTTAAACCATACATGAATTTGCTATAAGAGATGTCATTCATTCTGCAAGCAGCGTTGATACGTCTGATCCAGAGTTTACGATAGTCTCTTTTAACAGTTCTACGAGAGATGTACGCATAGCGTAAGCTGTGCATGACTTGTTCTTTCGCAGTCTTGTAGAGTAAGTGTTTGCTTCCGAAATAACCACTTGCTCTCTTGAGCATTTTTTTACGTCTTGCGTGTGTAACTGTACCGCCTTTAACTCTCATTGGTCATTTCCTCCTTACTTTACGATGAGATACTTAACTCTCTTGAGGTCTGTCTTATGAACAGATGCACCTTTCATTAAGTGTCTCTTTTGTTTTGTTGTTTTGTGTGGGGCTAAATGGGATGTGTAAGCGTGATGTCTTGTGACTTTTCCGCTGCCTGTGACTTTAATTCTTTTCATTAAAGCACGTTTGCTTTTCATTTTTGGCATGTGATTTTCCTCCTACTTTCTTTTTGGCGCTATTATAGCGAGTAACCAGCGACCTTCCATTTGCGCAGGTTTTTCAATTTGCGCAATGTCGCCTAATAATTCGATGAATTTATTCAAGGCTTCTTCTCCAACCTCTAAGTGAGTCATTTGACGTCCTCTATATCTCACACCAACTTTGATCTTGTTTCCTTGTTCAAGGAACTTGATAGCTGCGCGAGCTTTGGTTTCCATGTCGTGAGCACCGATTTGTGGAGTTAATTGAATTTCTTTCACTTCAATCTTCACTTGATTCTTACGATTTTCTTTCGCTTTCTTTTGCTGCTCATAACGGTATTTGCCGTAATTGAGAATTTTGCACACTGGTGGAGTGGAGTTAGGTGCAACACAGAATAAATCGAGATTGTATTCGTTTGCTTTGAGTTGTGCTTCTCTGGAAGACATAACTCCTAATTGTTCTCCATCTGGTCCAATTAAGCGTACTTGTGGGAATCTGATGAGTTCGTTAATTAATTCTTTTGGTTGATTTGGCTTTCTATTGTTGCCGTAGTTGTTGTCTTGGATAAATATCATCTCCTTTTGTCAAAAAAACGGATGCAAGCGAATTGCACCCGTACTAATCTTAACCCCTAGATTTGTAGTGATGAGCCAACCAATATTATATCGATCTGGCGAGAAGCGGGTGCCTCTACTTTCTACCTATTTATTTGCGTATTAACTATACATTACTCATTTATGAGTGTAAAGCATTATTTTAAATATTTTTATCCTCTTCTTTTCGCATATCATTCTTCAAATAGTTGTAGATATGTTCGACCGCGAAATGGACCTTGGTAATGCCGTGTGGGCAAGATAGTGGATAAACGAAATATGTTTCTGTTTGAGTTGATAACTCAATGAACGCGCCTCTACCTTTATAGTTGTATTCAATGTGAATAGCATAGCTTTGTAAAGATGAGCGGTGGAAGTCAAAATTGTCACCAACGCAAGATATTCCATCATTGATGGAATGAGTGAGATGGAATTTACCTTCAAGAGGTACAAAACCAACTCCTACACCTTCTAAACGTTCTACCCTAACATCATCTTCAAAATGATATGTTCCATTAAGGACTTCTTGCTTAACACATTCTTTTTCCCAGTAATACCATTTACTTGGCCAATCGAATTTTGTTTCAGCGTTAACACATTTTAATTGACCGTTTTCTAAATATTCATATGTCACACCACAGTGATTACATTTAAGGAAATTGCTCTCAGAAGACATTTCAAATTCCGTTCCACAATGTGGACATTTATAGAGTAAGCGATGTAATCCAACTGCTCTATTTGGATATTTGATAAGAATATTTTTCTTTCTCATCCATTCTTCTTCAGAAATCTTGAAGTTATCTTCAATCTTCTTTTGAATTTCATCAGCAGTCATTGTTTCGATATCGAATTTATCAATAATTGTTTCCATCTCTGCAACGATAGGGCGGACTTTTCTTACTTTTCTATCAGACCATTGAGGTTGATATAAGTAATCTCCATGACACGCCATATAGACGACTGGCACTTTGGCGGTTTTAGCGAATTTACCTAAACCGTTATCAATACGTTCTTGTTCTCCGACAAATGAATATCTAGCTTCAGGATAGATAATCATGATTTTCTTTCTTTTTTGAACTACTTCAAGCATTAACATTGCACTTTTAGGGTCGTTTGTGAATTTTCTTTTTGAGATAACTCCTAAACGTCTAAATAAGAAATATTTATCAATGAATTCTTCAACAGTGGAAACCCAATATGGACGATGTGGGAATGTTCCTAATGTTGCCATATAAAAATCCATCATCGAAGCGTGAGAAGAAATTAATAAATATGGTGGTTTTGGGATTTGATTTAACTTTACGATTTTTGCTCTATTGATGAGTTTTATAAAGAATGAACCAACCCAAATGACGAGTGAGAATATGAACCAAATTCTTTTATTTGGTTTATGTGTATCTATTTGTTTAATCTTTTTACTCATTGTTTTCTTTCCATTCTAAAAAACAAAACAATTATATATAAAAAGAGAATTTTGAAAAGATAAAACATAAAAAAAGATTGGCGAGAATGCCAATCTTCTTAAAAATTTGAATTATTGAAGTCGAGCTTTGCTCTTAATTTCTTCATCAATGAGTTTTAAGAACTCGTCAATAGAAACTGTGATTTGTTCCTTTTGTCCGTACTTACGATAAGTAACAGTTCTATTGTCTCTTTCGTTATCACCGATAACGATGGTGTAAGGAATCTTACGGACTTGAGTATTTCTTAAACGATATCCAAGTTTTTCGTTAGCGTCGTCTTTTTCGACTCTTAATCCATGTTCAGACATTAACCTATATAATTCATCAGTGTATTCGAGATGGAATTCATTATTAACTGGTAATAATTCGACTTGAACTGGTGCTAACCAGGTTGGGAATGCGCCTGCGTAATTTTCAATAATCATACCAGTGAATCTTTCAATACTTCCTAAGCATGCTCTATGAATCATAATTGGAGTTTTCTTTTCTCCATCTTTATCGATGTAGAAGCAATCAAATCTTCCAGGAAGATTCATGTCTAATTGGACAGTGCCGCATTGCCAGGTTCTACCCATTGAATCTTTTAACTTAAAGTCAAGTTTTGGTCCATAGAAAGCTCCGTCTCCTGGATTGATCTTAAATTCTTTTCCTGATCTTTGGCAAACATCTGCTAAAATAGCCTCTGATTTGTTCCAAATATTGATGTCACCAATATAACCTTCTTCAGGTCTAGTTGATAACTCAATTCTATAGTCTAATCCGAAGACTGTGTAAATCTCATCATAGAGTTTTAAGATGGAAACGATTTCGTCTTCAATTTGGTCTTCTCTAACATAGGTATGTGCATCATCTTGAGTGAAGCTTCTAACACGGAATAATCCGTTAAGAGCGCCACTAGCTTCATGACGGTGGACTAAACCAAGTTCTGCATAACGAAGTGGCAAATCTTTGTATGAATGTAATTCATTCTTATAAACGATAATGCTACCTGGGCAGTTCATTGGTTTGATAGCAAAGTCACGATCATCAATCTTGGTGGTGTACATGTTACTTTGATAGTGATCCCAGTGACCTGAAGTCTCCCATAATTCTCTAGAAAGAATGATTGGGGTGTTGATGAATTTATATCCATATCTCTTATGGACATCCATCCAGTATCTCTTTAATTCATCAAGTAAGATCATTCCGTTTGGTAGCCAGAATGGGAATCCTGGGCCATATTCAGAAAGAAGGAATAAACCTAATTGTCTTCCTAAGATACGGTGATCTCTCTTTTTGCGTTCTTCTAACGCTGCTAAGTGATTATTTAAATCTTCAGCGGTGAACCAGCTTGTACCATAGATTCTAACAAGCATTTTGTTTTTGGAGTTTCCTCTCCAATAAGCACCAGCTAAGTTTAATAACTTGAAGTGTTTGATTTGACCAGTGGCTAATAAGTGTGGTCCACGGCATAAATCTGTGAACTTACCTTGAGTGTAAATAGTGATGTCTTCATCAATATCATTGATAAGTTCAATCTTATAAGGATTGTTTGCAAATCTTTTGAGTGCTTCTTCCTTAGGAAGAACTTCTCTAACGATTCTTTCATCTTTTGCTGAAAGTTCGTGCATTTTCTTTTCGATTTTGGCTAAATCAGCTTCAGTGATTTGCTCTTTAAAATCGATGTCATAATAGAAGCCTTCTTCAATTGCTGGACCAAATCCGAATAAGGCATCTGGATAGAGCTCTTGGATAGCTTCTGCTAATAAGTGGCTCGTTGAGTGATTGAGAACTTCAAACGCTTCTTTGGAGTTCTTATCAATTTCGACAATTGAGCCGTCGTGTAGTTGAATTTTCATAAAAACCTCCTAATTAAATTCCTCCACAATACAATAGTGGGCTACAGTTTATTAATTGTTGTTATTGCAACATATTAATCAATGATAATAAGTTTTCGTGTGTATCACGTTTCATCGAAAGGGCTTCTTCAATATCGATAGCAACGACATCTTCATCGACAATACCGATGACTTTACCTTTTCCGTAGTCTTCATTAACTAAGACTTCGATAGCTTTAGCACCCATTCTACTTGCTAAGATTCTATCAAACGCACTTGGTGCGCCACCTCTTTGAAGGTGACCGAGGATTTCAACATTTGTATCAAATCCAGTTTTGGCTTGAATCTTTTTAGCGAGTTCTCTAACATCAAGAAGATTTTCACTAACGATAACAATAGCGTGGCTCTTCTTTTGCGCTTTAAGTTTTCTTAATTTCTTGAAGATGTGCTCTTCATCGTATGGGTGATCGTATGTGATTGTTAATTCAGCAGCTTCTGCAATAGAGGAGAATACTGCTAAGTCACCGCAGTGACGTCCCATAACTTCGATAACGCTACAGCGTTGGTGTGATGTGGATGTGTCTTTGATTTTATCAACACAGTCACAAATTGTATTTAAAGCAGTCATAAACCCGATAGTGTAGTCAGTAGAGGCAACATCGTTATCAATACTTCCTGGAATACCAACCACTGGAAATCCAAGTTTAGCTAAATCTAAAAGTCCGCGATATGTACCATCTCCTCCGATACCTACTAAAGCATCGATATCTAAATCTCTTAATCTTTCGATAGCTTTTTCTTGGACATCAAGATTCTTGAATTCTGGTAAACGTGAACTTCTTAAGATTGTTCCGCCTCTATTGATGATGTCTTGGGTGAATTCTTTTGTAACTTGGTGAATATCACCTTCAACTAATCCTTTATATCCATCAAAGATAACGTACATTTCTTTTCCTTGATATAATCCAGCTCTGATAACTGCTCTTACAGCAGCGTTCATTCCTGGGGCGTCTCCGCCACTTGTTAAGACTGCAATTCTTCTAATCATAATCAATTTCCTCTGTATAATCATATCACTGACTTTTTACAATATAAAATATTTTATTAATATTTTTTAAAGGATAGAAAATAGCGGTTTCAATTAGACAAATAACAGCCTTATAAAATTGACTTTTCCACAAAATAAAATGTGGATAACTTTAATAGAGTGAATTTAAGATATAAAGATTTATACTTAGTATAAATCATTGAATTACTTGCGTGTGGATAATTTTGTCAAGCAAAAATATCACTTTTTTTCTTGTTGAAACCCTTGTTTTTTTGGCACATAATTTTTGCAACTGGGGAGGGGAAAGTTGATGGTTATTTTATCTCAAAATGACATGTTTGATATCAAAGTTTCCTCTCTGCTTGCGGATTATGATCGTGACACGATTACTAATCTTTATCAACCAATTATTGGCTATACCGCATTAGCGGTTTATTTCACTTTTTGGAGTGAATCAGAGAACCAAAAAATTATTTCTTTAAGTAGTCATGAAGAAATTCTTTTAAGGATGAAAATCTCCACTGGTGAATTTATTGAAGCTCGTAAGCAACTTGAAGCAGTGGGTTTAGTTAAAACCAAACTAGAAAAAGCAAATAACATTTCTATTTATCACTATGTGCTATACGCTCCTAAAACTCCAAGTAAGTTCTTTAACGATGCTTTATTATATGGATTATTAATTCAAAACTTAGGCGAATCTCTCGCTAATAAAATTAAAAGAGTGTACGAAACAAACACTAAACAAAGTGAAGGAGAAGATATCTCTGCAACCTTTAATGATGTTTTCCACCCAGATTTTAACGATGCAGCATTTATAAAAGCGGCAATGGGAGATGAAAGCACATTAGGAAGAAAGAAGAGCAAGATTGACACCGAATTCTCTTATGAGAGATTCTTTGAAGTATTAAAAGAAATTAGTCAAATCTCTGAAAAAGGTCTTACTAAAAAAGAAATTAAAGAAATTGAAAGACTATCCACTTTATATGGTGTCGGTGTTGAACTAGCTGCTGAAAAGGTTGCTAATACATATGACCCAAGCAAGGAAAAAGGTAGTAGAGTGGACTTCAAACAATTTAATGAAGATCTTAAAAACGAAGTTAATTATGGAGTAAGAACTCACGCAACAAGAAAGACTAAAAAGAACACCATTGTTGGTGAAGATGGACTTGCTGCTAAAATCAAATATTTTGAAATTGCTAATCCTAAAGATGTTTTATCAGTTTTACAAAACGGTACAAAACCTGCAAAAGCAGATTTAAATATCATCTACTCTTTAGCGGAAGATTATAAACTTAACAACGCCGTTATCAATGTTATTATCGACTTTGTATTACAAATGAATAATAACGTTCTTTCAAAATATTCTGTTGAAAAGATTGCCTCTTCTATTTCTAGAGAAGGCATTGAAACTGCTATTGATGCGATGGAATATTTAAATACTTCCTATGCTGGAGCTAATAGAAAAGCTGATAAAGGTGAAAAGAAATACACCAAAAATAGTAAAAAAGAGATTATTGAAGAGCAAAAGGAACAAGAAAGTGATAATCTTAGTGATGAAGAAATCGATGCCTTGTTTGATTACTTTAAGGAAAACTAATGGAAAGATATAAACCAAAAATCGATGAAATGATTGACGCATCTACCGTTAAACAAATGGAAGATGTGGTTTTTTCAAATTTGAAAGCGCTTAAATATCTCCATTCCTTGGGATTGAATGATGATGCTATCAAAAATAATATTGCTAAAATCTATGATTTTGCAGTTGATATGGAAAACTGTAAAGGATGCAAAGGATTAGCGTATTGCAATAAAGAACCAAAACATTTAGTGAATTCTGTTTCGTATAAAGGTGGAGTAGTTGATCGTAATCTTGTCCCGTGTAAGAAATATCTCGAATTTGCTAACTTCAAAAAAAGGTTAGCAATCTATGACTTTGAAGAAGATTGGCTAAACAACACTTTTTCAACTGTTTCTAACGCAAGAAGTAAATCTAAAACCGCAATTCTCAATGAATATGTTAAGGTTTGCAAAAAAGAATCTAATAGATGGATCTTTATTAAAGGAAATGTCGCTAGTGGAAAATCTTATTTTGCGGCAACATTGATTGTTGAAAGTGCACGTAAAGGTGATTTCCAATCCCTTGGTTTTATGAATGTTCCTTCTCGTTTCAAGGAATTATCCGATTTAGCGTTCACCAAGAATCCTCGATTCGATGATGAAATGGACAAATATAAAACAATAGAATTACTTGTTCTTGATGATTTCGGAAATGAATTTAAAAGTGACTTTGTTAGAGACAACATTCTCTTCCCAATTATATCCGCTAGATTGAAGAATAAACTTCCAACTATAATTACAAGTAATTATTCAATTGATGATTGCGCTTCAATGTATCAAACAACAAACGCCTCAAAACCAAAAATTGAGCAAATTCGTCAAATGCTCAATTTAATGTGTGAGAAAGAATTTATCTTAATAGATCCTTCACTTCGTTAAAGGATCTTTTTATTTCCTTTTCTAATTCGGAAATGCTTCCGTTATTTATAATAAGGTATGTTGCCTTATTTTTATTTTCGTCAATCTTATTGGTTTTGTTAATCTCTTCTAAAAGAATAGCTTTATTACCATTTCTTTTTTGAAGCCTATCAAGTTGGATCTTTTTATCAATATCAATAACGGTTATGACATCGAAATGGTGGTCTAACTTGGCTTCGAATAGAAGCGGAACTTCAACCACTCTAATTTGTTTAGCTTCTTTATTTAAGAAATCAGTAATTTCTTTTTCTACTAGAGGATGAATAATCTTCTCTAGTTTTTTCTTATCTTTTGGATTAAGAATAAGATGATTTCTCAATTCATCTTTGTTGACTATATCGGTGGAGAATTTCATCTTTAAAGTTTTCTCTATGAGAGAAGCAACTTCTTTTTTCTTATATAGTTCAGAAACAATCTCATCACTAGATATAGTAGCGGCCCCTAACTTTTTATAGATGTCAAGCGCACTTGATTTACCTGATGCAATTTTACCGGTTAATCCAATGTTTTGAACTTCGCCGACTTTACGCTGACAAATAGGGCAGAAAGTAGTACCTCTTCCTCCAACTTTTATGAATCTAAAAGTATGTCCACATGTAGGGCAAGTCTCTCCAGATTTACCATATATTTTGATTCTAGTTTGGAAATTGCCATCGATGTCTTTTCCTGGATGATAACTTTTGATTGTTGATCCACCCATTTCAATGGCGATATTGAGGATTTCAACTGAATTCTTAATGATTTTATTCCAGTCTTCTAAAGTGATTAGATTAGCGGGAGTAAGAGGATGAATGTGACTTGCATAAAGAGTTTCATCGACATAAATGTTTCCTAAACCAGTAACAACTGTTTGGTCAAGTAGTGTAGTTTTGATTGGCTTCTTTACCTTGCTAACTTGCTTCATTAATTTTGAAACATCTTTGACATCAAATGGCTCTGGGCCAAGCTTAGAAATCATGTCTAGATTCTTATACTCATTTTCGTGTGAAAGCTTTAAAATTCCGAAACATCTAGAATCGTCATAGCAGAGTTTTTTACCATTATCAAAATGGAAGACAACTTTCGCGTACTTGCTATCGCTTTCATTTTCGTCAAATTCGTAATATTTACCTTCCATTCTTAAATGGGATACGATGACTTTGTCATTGGTGAGATGAAAAATAAGGTACTTACCGATTCTTGAGACACTTATAAACTTTTCACCTTCTAATGAAGAAATGAATTCATTACTATCTCCTTCAATAGTTGTCTTTCTATAGACATCAATTTTTTTGATGGTATGACCAACAACAATTTTACTAAGAACGTTTTTAATTGTTTCTACTTCTGGTAACTCAGGCATAATTATTTACAATCATACCAAGATTTTCCAAATCCTCCATCTACTTGGAGTGGAATTGATAAGTTCATTGCATTAATCATCTTATCTTTGATAACTTGGTAGACTTTCTCCTTTTCTTCTAAAGGAACTTTGAAAATAAGTTCATCGTGTATTTGTAAAACCATTTTGGTTTTGAATTTACCTTCTTTAAGAGCTTTATCAACTTCAATCATTGCGACTTTGATTAAATCAGCAGCGCTTCCTTGAATAGGGGCATTCATTGCTGCTCGTTTAGCGAATTCTCTAACTTGATAGTTAGAATCATGAAGTTCTCTTAAATATCTTCTTCTTCCCATCATCGTAGAAACATAGCCATCTTTTAAAGCGTTATCAACGATGTTTTTAAAGAAGTCATTAACTTCAGGGAAAGTTTCATAGAAACTTGAGATGATTTCTTTACTCTCTTTAATTGAACACTCTAATTGGTCGGATAATCCCCAATCGGAAATGCCATATATAATTCCAAAATTAACCGCTTTTGCTTTTCTTCTTTGAAGTGGAGTTGGTTCTCCTTCTAAATGGAAAATCTTTTTCGCGGTAGCGGAATGGATATCGCTTGTTGGATCTTCAAAGATAGATTTAAGGTTTGGACAATTAGATAAATGGGCTAAAATTCTTAATTCGATTTGAGAATAATCTAAAGAAAGAATTTCATAATTATCATCTGGATAATAGAAAGCTTTTCTTATTAGTTTTCCATCTTCATCTCTAACGGATATATTTTGTAAGTTTGGATTAGAAGAAGACAATCTTCCAGTTTGAGTTAACGCTTGATTAAAAGTCGCATGAATCTTACCGTCTTTATAGACGTGTCCTTTTAATCCTTCTACATATGTAGAAATAAGCTTTGAGTATTTACGATATTCAATAATCTTTTCGATAACTGGATGATATTTCTTTAATTCATTTAACACTTCCGCGGAAGTAGATAATTTTTTATTTGATGGGAGTCCTAATTTACCGTAAAGAACTTCTCCTAGTTGTTTTGGAGATGAAATATTGAATTTTTCGCCCGCTAAATCATAGATTTCATCTTCTAAGTTCTTTAAGATAACTTTCCATTCATCACCAAAAGAATCTAAAACTTTTAAATCCAAAGGGAAACCTTCAATTTCCATTTTTGCTAAAACATCAACGAGTGGTAATTCTAGCGAATTATATAAATCTAAAGCGTTAAATTTAACTAGTTCTGCTTTTGCTCTACCAAATAGAGTTAAAGAATAATAAGCGATCTTTGCGGTTCGATCTGGATTATCACTAGTGAGCAAGGACACTTCATCGCTTTTAGAACTGATATCAACGCCATAAACATTTAAGACTGGTTCGACTTTGCTCTTGATTGTGGTGTCGATTAAATAAGTAGCAATTAGTAAATCAAATTCTAAGCCTTCAATTGCGATATTGTATTTTGCTAAAGCAACTTTAATAGCCTTATAGTCATAACAGTATTTCTTTATATCTTTATTAGATAAGATATCTAATAATTCTTTGTCGTTTTTTGCATCTTCAATAGAGATGTAGTAGTGTTCTGACTTGCTTGATAAAGAGATTCCAAATACTTCGGAATTGAAATAATCTTCTTCATCTTCGTAATCTAAAGCAATTCCGATTTCATTCCCTAAATTAATTCCTTTGAAAGAACTAACTTTTTGAACTTCAATGTTCGCGGACTCTTCTCCAAGCATTTTCCATTTTGGAGAGACCTTGCTTAAGAATTGTTTTAATCCATATTTTTGACAGAATTCATTAATCACTTTGAATGAATATCCGTGATATATTGTGTCTTCAATAGTAAATGGAAGCTTAACATCGGTTTTGATAATCGCTAAGTCACGGGAAATTCTTCCAATTTCTGCGTTTTGAGTGATAGTTTCTCCAACTTTGCCTTTAATTTCAGAAGAATGTGCAATGATATTATCGAAACTACCGTATTCTTCGATGAGTTTAACTGCGGTTTTTTCTCCGATTCCAGGAATACCTGGAAGATTATCGGAAGAATCGCCTCTTAATCCTTTATAGTCGATGATTTGAATTGGACTAAACCCATATGTTTCTTTAACAACATCTGGAGTCATTTTAACGACATCAGATAATCCTTTTCTAATAATTTGGACGGAGATGTGTTCGCTTACTAACTGTAAGAAGTCTCTATCAGAAGTATAGATTTCAACTTCGTATCCTTCTTTTTCAGCCTTTTTAGCGATTGTTCCTGCAATATCATCGCCTTCAAATCCTTCTTCTTCAAATTGGAAGATGCCAAAAGATTTTAAGAAATCTCTCGCGATTGGGAATTGGGTTACTAAATCTTCAGGAGCAGGTTTTCTATTTGCTTTATATGTTTCTAAAGCATCGTGTCTAAAGTTGTGCTTGGCAGCATCAAAGGCAACAATGATACCTTCGTTTTCTTTTAAGTTAGCGATGATTTTATTCATCATATTAGAAAAGGCGAATATTGCATTTGTTGGAGTGCCATCTTGTGAACGCATTATTTCTACTCCTGGATAAGCAGTAGCAAAATACGCTCTAAAGAGAAGTGAGTTTCCATCAATAATTGTTAGTTTAGCCATAATCTATTCCTTTTCTAATAAGTTAATTTCGTCTGCGACAAAGCTTTCGCGATCTTTGTCATGTTCATATCGTCCCTTTATTAGGACAATCGCGTTTTTATTTAAAATCTTAAATGATGCTTCATAAGTTTTAGGGAAGATAGTAACTTCCATTTCATCAGTTTCATCAAATATTTTGATGAACGCCATCGTGGAGTTATTCTTCCTAACTTTTATTGTCTTAATTGAAGAGATAATTCCGGCAACATTAATCTTGCCATATTTATCTTTAGCCTCGATTAAAGGAACACAGTTATTTGAGACAAGCAAGTCTTTTTTGTATTTAAGTGGATTATCTGAAAGCATAATACCAAGTGCTTCGTATTCAAGATTGAGATTATCTAGAGGTATATCAACATCTTTAAGATATTGCTTTTGGTTTTCTAAAGTAGCATCTAAAATGATTTGACCGTTTTTATCATAAGATAATTCCGCTAATTGATATGCATAGTGGAGAGTGTTTCTTAAAGTTGCTCGAGATGAGTTAAAAGTATCAAGAGCACCTGAATCAATGAACTTAGAAATAACAACTTCACTTATTCCAAGAGAATATATACGAGAAACGAAATCAAAGAAATCTTTGAATTCCCCGTTTTCAATTCTATTATCAATGATTTTTGAGACAGTTAATTCGTTAACGCCTTTAATCATATTAAGTGGGAATAATAAGCCTTTATCTGTGATAACAAAATATTTATTACTTAAATTGACATTCGGAAGATAGACCTCATAATTTCTTGATTTAATCTCTGCTACATAATCAGAGAATTTATGGTCAGTTGTACCACTAGAAATAGTGAGAATTGAACAATAAAATTCAAGTGGATAATGGGCTTTTAAATATGCCATACGACTGGCGATAATTGCATATACGACAGCGTGAGATTTATTAAAGCCATAGTCAGCAAACTTTAAGATATCATCAAACATGTTGTTTGCGTCATTTTCTTTATATCCGTTTTTTATAGCGCCTTTAATAAAGTTAGTTTTACTACTTTCAAGGACACTCTTCTCTTTATGAGAAATGGCTCTTCTAAATAAATCCGCGTCTTCTGGAGTAAATCCTGCCATCACTTGAGCAATTTTATTGATTTGCTCTTGGTAGATGATAACTCCATATGTTGGAGCAAGAATCTCTTTAAGAGATTCACTTAAATAAGTAACTCTTATTTTGCCTGCTTTACGGGCTTGATAATCTTTGATATTGTCCATTGGACCAGGTCTAAAAATAGCAAGCAAAGTAACGATATCTAAAAACTCTTTCGGTTGAATGATTTTAATTGCGTTTTTCATACCAGCACTTTCAAGTTGGAAGACGCCAATAGTTTGGCCGCTTCTAATGATATCCATGCTTTCTTTTGCTTGATATGGCAAATCATAGAACGATAATTCTTTTCCTGTTGTTTCTTTGATTAAGTTCAAACAGTAATCAATAACAGTAAGGTTTCTTAAAGAAAGGAAGTCCATTTTTAAGAATCCTTGATCTTCGAGATAATCTTTTTCATATTGAGAAGCAAGGTTACCATCAAAATCAACAGTGACTGGCAAAACTTCTTCAATGGATTTGTCATTTAAAATAATTCCAGCAGCGTGAAGGCCAGCTTGACGTGGTAATCCTTCAATCTTACTCGCTAAAGAAACGATATCTAAAAAATATTTATCAGAATCGACAAGATTCTTAAAAGCAGGGAGTTTCTTATATGCTTCTCTAAGAGAAATCTTGTCAGTGATGGATTTGGATAATAAATCAATGTAACGAGTTGGAATATCGTAAATTCTTCCAATATCTCTTAGCGCTTGTTTAGCTTGAATAGTTTGGAAAGTGGCGATATTGGCGACATGGTCAATGCCATATTTTTCTTTCATGTAATTAACAACCTTGTCTCTAGAGATATCCATGAAATCGATATCGATATCAGGCATGCTTTTACGAGCCTTGTTCAGGAAGCGTTCAAATTGCAAATCAAAATCTAAAGGATCAACTTCAGTAATCCCTAAAGCGTAAGAGACTAATGAACCAGCAGCGCTTCCTCTACCAGGACCAACTAAAACCCCGTTCTCTTTAGCATATTTAACATAATCAGCGACAATTAAGAAATAATCGGAATACCCCATAGAAGTTATAACTTCTAATTCATAATTCGCTCTAGATATATGAGCATCATCATTGATGTTTTTGTCTTTTAATCCTTGATAGACGTTTGCTTTAATTGTCTCCGCTGAATCTTTAACAGGGTAGTGGACAATTGCACCTCTTTTTTGATGGAAGTTAAATGTTGACTTCTTGATTAACTCTTCTGTCTTATTGAGTTCGGATTTTGTGTATAGCTTTGTGTAATAAGAAAGTTCGTGGAAATATTGTTCCCCATTTTCTTCTTTAACTTCAATTTTTTCATCTTGGTCAATCGCATTAACAATCGTAAGAATGATTGCATCACTTTTCTTTTGATATCTAATTCTAGGGAACGCTAAAGTTTCATAAGCATGTTCATTAGAAAATTCTCTAATTTCTTGAGCGCGTTTAAATTCCTCTTTGTTTGTGATCTCAAGACCTAAATAGAAACAATCTACAGAAGTAGATAACTTCGCAAAATATTTAGTAAATTCAACACTAGGAGTTAAAGAAAACTCTTCTTTGAATTTACCGTAATTAGTCTCTAATACTCCAATCAATC
>CAMOSZ010000056.1:0-6571 GCA_946625285.1 uncultured Caryophanales bacterium
GATCATATTGGACTCGTTCTCCATCAAGTAGCTTCTCATATGCTTCTTGGAACGTTAATTCAGGTGGTCACTTAAGTGAATATGCGATTAGTGGGACTGGTCATAGCATCCGTCCTTGTGTTAAAATTCATATCGCATAACTTATGAAAAAGTGGTCGGTTAAGAAAATTGTTATAGTGTCTATTGTCTCTATTATCGGTTTAGCGGTGGTGGGAGTAGGCACTTTTATGTTAGTGAATATTCTTTCTCGACCAACTAAGACATACGAGAATATCGACGAAGACAGTGAAGTCATTCGCCAAAGAAATACATATGAAACATATTTAACAACTTCTATAGATGATTATGCTTCTTTTTCAACATTACAAAAGATTGATATCTCTTTATATAAATTAAGAGTAATTGATAATTATTACGCTTCTACAAGTGGCAAGGTTACTATTCCTAATGTTCCTTTTTTAGGAACACTTACTCAAGATGTTGCCTCTATGGTTATTAAAGAAGGAGATAGATATTTCTTAGAAGATATATCTTCTTCTCCAGTTGTTAAAGCCTCTAATAGATATTATCAAGAAGGACCTAAAATCACTTACTATAATGGAACTTATAAAGATATGACAGGTGGAACTTATTCTGAATCCAATAAGACTGACTTTTCTTTAAAAGATTTCTATGAAAACTGGGGCCGAACATTAGACAACCCAACTCTATATGTAATTAATGAAAACTCTATTAGTAGTGAAGCTGTAACTATTTCGGAAGGAGACTATCACATCTCTTTAGAGATGGATACCACAATAAGTGTCTCTAACTATGTTAAGTGGATGAAAAAGACTGGCAGCTTAGGAGACTACCCAGTGTTTAAACAAGTTAAATTAGATTTTGTAATAGATTCATCACTCAACCTTAAGTCAATAAAAATCGATGAAGTATATGATAGTTATCGTGGATTTGCAGTCTCTGATCTTCACGGAGAGATGACTGTAACATTTACTAATGAACATAAAAACATTCCTTCTTTAGATGAGAAGGCATTTTAAATAGTTAAAACAAAAAAATCTCACCAATCCAGTCTTTTTAATTATATAATTAAGATAGATTATATGATTCCTTCCATAATTCTCCTTTCTCTAGGAGCAGTAATGTCTACTATTTTTATTATTTCTAAGGTGAGACATTACTCGTTAGTTACAATCATATTGAAGACAGTGGCTTCACTTTTTTTCATCGCCTTAGGAATAACAACTGTTTGTCTTACCGAAGGAGATAAGCAGTTTGGAGTAATCATACTTATCGGCTTGATCTTTGGCATGTTAGGAGATGTCTTGCTAGGCTTTAAGTATATTACTACTAAAACCAAGAAGTTCTGGATCCTTTCTGGAATGTTCGCTTTCGCTTTTGGACATATATCATATGTTATTGGTCTATTTGTCCATTTCTATCAAAGAGGAAATATTCTATTTGCGTTCCTTCCATTTATGATATCGCTAGTGATGTCTACTATTTATTTATGTGTAAAAGGACGTCTAGGCATTCATTTTGGAAAGATGTTCCCATTTGGAGTATTCTATCTCATTTGTTTAACTTCAATGTTCTCTACCTCTTTAGTGATGGGAATATTAAATTCATTTAATGAGACAACATTAATCATGTTCTTTGTTGGGGCATTTAACTTTGTTGTTAGCGATTGCATGCTTACTGGAGCCTATTTCAAAGAAGGTCAAAGACCGAAATGGTATATGGCAACTTATTCAGTCGCCTATTATATCGCTCAATTTTTAATTGCATTCTCTATTTTATTTTTAAGATAAAAATATTATTCTAATAAAAGGAAAAAAGGAGTTATATTTGAATGAAGAAAAAATATCTTTCTTTGTTTGGGGCTTCCCTATTAGCACTTACGTCTTGTGGCGCTAGAGGAGTACATCACGAAATTAGTGATTATATTTTAGAGCTCCCATACACAGATAATTTCCGCATTCTCCAATTAACAGATACACATATTGGAGACAAAGATGATCAAGAATTACAATACAAATTCATGGATCTCACAATTGAAGAAGCTCACCCAAATCTTATTGTAGTGACAGGTGACGTCTTCACATTTGCATCCAAAGGAACCGCTCTTAGATTCTTTAACTGGATGGATAGCCATAATATCCCTTGGACACTTACTTGGGGTAACCATGATGAACAAGTTTATTTCTCAATTGACTGGGTCACAGATGTTCTTAATAACTATGGTCATAACTGTAAGTTTATTGACCTCCAAGATGATGATGTTGATGGCAATGCGAACTTTGCAATTAACTTAATGAATGGCACTAACCTCGTTCACCAAGTAATCGTGATGGATTCGAATAGATATCATTACGGATTAGATTACAACGGCTATGACTATTTCCATCAAAATCAAATTGATTGGTATTCTAGATTGGTAGATGCTACCAAAACACAATATGGTAATTACAAATCAACAATGTATTATCACATTCCTCTTCCAGAAGTAGATAACGCCTTTGATGAAGGCAATGTTATCTATGGTGAGAAGAACGAAAATACATGTCCTCCAAAATACAATTCTGGATTCTTTAAAGTGATACATGATGCAGGATCTACCGAAGGTATGTTCTTTGGACATGACCACGTTAATAACTTTAGAGCAGAATATGAGGGTATTCTCTTTGCTTATGGCGTTAAAGCCACTAATAGAATTTATTACGAAGATGTAATGCTCGGTGGACAAGTTATCGTCATTGATAACACAGGTAACTTCTCAGTAGAGAATCCTATCTACCACAAATATAGCGAGGTACTCTAATTATGAAAAAGACAATTGGACTTATCTCTGTTACAGTTTTAGGCATTTTAGCCAGTCTCTTGCTTGTTTTAGCAGGAAATATGTTCTTTGGAGATGTGGCAAATATCTCTGCCGGAATGATTACAGGACTATTTGTTACTCTTCCTGCTGCAGCATTAACCATTGATGTTATAGCACTTTTCTTAGCGGTCATTGGTTACTTTGTAAGTGAAAAGACACATAAGAAATTATTTAAGGTCAATCTCCTTACTATTGCGATTAGTTCTGGTGTTGGATTAATTGGCGCTTTATTAGCAGGTATTGTTACTTATCATTCATTTACTAAACCTTATCCATTCCCAGGCTATTTAATCATCTTTATGGTTCTTCACGTTCTCATTATTGCAGGAAGTGTTGTTACTTTACTTCTTTATGTTAAGAAGATGCCTGAAGATGAGAAAAAGAATAAAGTTACAGTCGCTAGAGTATTTAGAAATATCGGCTGGTGGTTATTTGTTTCTTTAGCGTTATATCGCTTTGGTTTATTTATCGTTTCTCCAACATTTATCAATTGGAGAACATTTGATTTAACCGCTCCATTCTATTTCTTTATGATCACTCCATTCTTCATGCTGGTTTATAAAGTCTTAGTGTGGTTCAAGATTGCCAAGGTTACAACTTTAGCAGATAAAATTGCTACATGCGCGATGGTTACGTTAACTATTGGTTTATCAGCAGCGGTTATCGTTCTTGGCATAAATGATTCAACATTTATTTCTGCTGTTTCTCCTTGTATGCCACTAGAGAGATTAGCGAGTATGCCAATAGAAACCTTTATTCATATTGTTGCCACCTTAGCGGTAGGAACAGTCCTTATTCTTCAAAGTTTTGGAATTTTCTTTAAAAAAGAAGAAGTGACAGAATAATCAACTCTTAAATAAATTAATCAAGTGTCTTAGTGATACTTGATTTTTTTATGTTAAATATTTGTAAATAACTCAATTAGTTATTTTGTTGTTATCTCTTTTATTGTAAATTTATACTATGAATATTTTGCTCACTAATGATGATGGCTATTTAGCAGAAGGAATCAATCTTCTTTATGACTTATTGTCTAAAGAACATCGAGTAATTATCGTTGCTCCTAAAGTCACTCAATCCGCTAAATCGGTATCAATTACTATTGGAGTTCCTAATGAAGTAATTAAGATAAATGATCATACCTTTGTTATGGATGCTGCTCCTGCTGATTGTGTGGCCTTTGGTCTATCTTCATTAGACACAAAATTCGATTTAGTGGTTTCTGGTTGTAATCATGGATTAAATATCTCATATGACACGATGTATTCCGGTACAATCGGAGCAACTTTACAAGCTCTTACATATCGAATACCTGCTATTGCAATTAGCTGTGAGAATAACTTCGATATCGTAAGAAATCACTTAAACCAAGTTATGAAATATATTATGGATAACAACTTGTTATCTACTGAATATAGCTTAAACGTCAATTTCCCATTAGGGTAAAAGGTAGAAGATATAAGACTTACTCATATCTATTACCGCAAAGAAACAACATATTACATCGAATCTAGCAAAGATCATTATTATGCAACTAGAGATATTAATGATTCTAAATGCGATGAATTAGATTCTGATGTATATAGCGTATATCACTCAATTGTCTCTATCACAAAAATAAAAAGAACCCTTGATTAAGGAGGAAAGCTTCTATGGCTGAGATTACAAGAAAAGATGGTGGAAGTGTTGCACCAAAAAGAGAAAAAAGAAAACACAATGGTTGGAAATATTTCTTAATGTGGTTTACCGGATTTATCTCCTGCATCGTCACAATTGGCTTAGCAGTTGTTATTACTGGCTCTGTCATTAAACTCAAAGATTTAGTGGCTATGACTGGTGGAGATCCAAACGAATACGTTGGTGAAGAATTTATCAACGATACTTTATTATCCGCGATTACCAAATTAACAACTCGTAAATTTGAAACTCTCGGAGACTTAAACAAAGTATCTCCAATTATTGAAAAGACTGTTACTGAAAAAGTTAATCCAGCCTTACGTGATGCGATTGGTTTTGAATTTGATTGGAATGAATTAAGTATTAAACCATTCCAACTTGATTCTTCATCTTCTCGTCCTGAGACAGAATATGACCATAATGAATCAATCTCTGACTATATTCCTAGAGCAGTTGAAAGTGGTATTACTCTTTATAACTTCTTTGATGATCCAAGCCAAATTGATGGACTTCTTGAATATCTTTGCTATGGACTTAAAGAAGAACCAGAAGGTAGTGGCCATTATGTAATTGATACTGACCACAAAAACACCTTATATGACATCATGCAAGATCCAAATGCATTTATGGATGACATCATGAATGCGATTACTTTAGGATCAATCGTTGATACATCTTCTAATCCTTTCCTCGCTCAAATGAATGATTATACGATTAATGATTTATCAGATATGAGTAAGATTACTTCTTTAGAGATTGGACCTTTATTTGATGGTAATCCTGACGCTGCTGATAACCCATTAATTCAAACTATTATTGCAAATCACTGGACCATTGATGACTTATGTGATTTTGATAACATCATGTCTTTAAAGATTAGTGATGTTTTAGATGTTAGTGGTTCTTCCGCTTTCTTACAAGCCATTGGAAACAATACCTTTAATGAATTAACCGCTCCTGGATTTGTTGATGGTTTACTTCTTAGTGACCTCTTCCCAGATGCTGGTGGTATCGTTAAAGCTTTAGCAGACACTGGTTGTACTATTGGTGAATTAACCGCTGATAACACAAAGATTTTAGAATTAACCGTATTAGATGTCTTCCCAGATATTACTTCTGGAGATATCCTCTACGCTTTTAAAGATGAGACTCTTGGTGATTTATCTACCTTAGATATATCTACAGTTAAGATCACTGATATCTTTAGCGCGACTGATATCGCTAATAACAAAATCCTTTCTGCAGTACTTGATGTTAAAGGAAATGACGCAACTGTTGGAGATCTTTCTGATCAAGCTACAATTAACTCTATTCCATTAAGTAGCATTATTGATCCAACTGGAAACCAAATCTTAACTGTGTTATGTTCTGATCCAAATCCTGCCACAATTGGAACAATTGGGGATAAGATTGATACTTTAAAACTAAAAGATGTCATTGAAGCAGATGATCCAACTTCGATGATTTATGGAATCGTTAATTCAACCGCAATGGATTGCCCAATTAATGAAATTGGAACTCGCTTTGGAGATATCTTATTAAGTGATTTATTTGATGTTGATGCTTCTACTCCAAAAGTGTTAGCAACACTTATTAATGGTGGTTCAACCTTAAATTCCTTATCCAGTGATTTAAATACATTAAAACTTGGCGATGTCATGGATCTTAATCCAGGTGACTTATTATATGAAGCAAGGAACGAAAGCATTAATGATGGAGATGCGATTGTCAATGCTTTATTAGATAACATCACTCTAGGTGATGCAATTACTATCGATTCTAGTTCTCCATTAGTGTTACAAAACTTAGCAGGTTATAAATTAAGTGAAGTCCAAGGAACATTAGAAAGATTAACTCTTGCTGAAATCATTGATATTGATCCATCAAGTTCAAATATCTTAAAGTCTTTAGCAGGTGTTACCGTTTTTGGCACTGGCAAAAACAACTTACAATACGCTTTAGAAAATCTTAATTTATTAGATTTATTTGGTGATGATGTCTTTGCTACTGGCA
>CAMOSZ010000057.1:0-3171 GCA_946625285.1 uncultured Caryophanales bacterium
ACCAACATATATCACTGGATGTGTTGTTGATGAAAAGACAAACTTTGGTGAACCAACCCACGACGTCAGTATTGATTTAACTGTTGATGACTATTATCAAACAATCACTAGCGCTTCGATTACGTTCACTAATCCAAACGCTCCTGCTACTCCAACCGGAGATGAACATTATTCTCAAACTGTCTCAATTAGTCCGACAAGTGGAAGCCAATATATCCAACTAGATGAACTTGATTTAACCACTAACATTGAGTGGAATTACGCGGTTTCTTATACGGTTAATGGCACTACTTATAACGGTCCAACAGGCACAGTTACATTTATAGATTCACAACCTTCTTCAGTAAATGGATATCAAAGTGATTGGTGTTTATATCAACTTGATGAGAACTACGATGACTTAACTTTAGCTCTTTACATCGACATGGAAAATCCACGTGAAGATATTAGTAATATGTCTATTATTCTTGGACAACACGAATATACGATTATGCCTATGAGTGGATGGCAATTTATTCCAGTTGGCACTGATTTTGGTGCTATGGATGCTTCTCAAGAAGTGGCCTTCCAATTAAATGGCACTCAACATAACTATTTAACTAAACAAGATGAAAGTGTGAATTACTTCTCTGAGATGGTGACCTTAACTAAGGGAACAACCTCAAAAGTATTAGGCGCAGATGTTAGTCCTTATGTTTCTGGTGGTTCAATTGATCTATCCACTGCGATAATTGAATTAGATCCTAACCAAGAATCATTCACTAATTTTAAATTAGTGTTCACTGGCACTGATGGTGAAGAATCAGTAGATTTTGAACCAATTTATAACAACAGTACTGAAATGACTAACATCGATATTTCCGGTAACGCTAATTATGAAGCAATAGTGGCATTACTTAGTAATGGTCCAGTTAGTGTTTCAATTAGATATTATTCAAATCTTACAAATCAAACCGAAACGGTTTTGATAAAGTCAAACATGCAGTTTGATATACAAGTATAAAACGACACACAGGAGGTATAACGTTTTATGGAAAAGAATGAAAAAACCAGAAAGATTGTCTTATGGTCACTATTTGGCGTATTAGTGGTCATCACAATCATTGGATTTATCTTCGCAAAGGAAATCTATGGTTGGAGTGAAACAAATGATATGGGAGATATTATTTGGCATGGCTTCTTCAGAGAATTACAAATCAACTCTGATAATGAAGCAGTCAGATACATCTGCGTTGAACTTGTCCCACACTTAATGAAGACAATTCAAATCATTACTATTGCTATTGCATTAGCAATTGGAATTCATTACGCTGCTAGACTTACATTTAGATCTAGAAAAGGAATGACTATTTCTCGTTTAATGGTTAACTTTGTTAAATGGGTTATCGCGATTGCGACAGTCTTCTTTATCTTAGATGCCTGGGGTGCCCCTGCTACTGCAATGCTTGCTAGTGCTGGAGTTGTTACTCTTATCATAGGTCTTGGTTCACAATCACTTGTCGCTGACATTTTAGCGGGTGTCTTCATCGTCTTTGAAGGCGATTTCCAAGTTGGAGATATCATCATCGTTGATGGCTGGAGAGGTGAAGTTCAAGCGATTGGAATTAGAACTACAAAGTTAATTGATGCAGGCGGAAACGTGAAGATTGTTAACAATAGCCAAATTAAATCAATTATTAACCAAACCAAAGAATTATCTATCGCTAAATGTTATGTTGCAATTGGTTATGAAGCACGTATTGAAAATGTTGAGGCTGTTATCGCTGATAACATTGATAAATTAAAAGAAAAGATTCCAGGAATTGTTGAAGGACCATATTACAAAGGTGTTTCAGAACTCGCTGAAAGTTCGGTTAACTTATTATTCGTTGCTAAATGTAAAGAAAATGATATCTATCAAGTCCAAAGAGATTTGAATAGAGAAATTAAGATTATGTTTGATGACAATAATATCAACATTCCATTCAATCAAGTCGTTGTTCATATGGGTGAAGAAGATAAACCAAAAGAAATCGTCACCAAGAAGACTGAAAAGAAGGTTCAAGAATTCACCGAAGAACAAAAAGAACTATCAAAAGACATTGAGATTAAGAAATAAATTTATACCTCTTACTATAATTAGGCCACTTTCAAAGTGGTCTTTTTTATTGATAAAATAGCGAAATAATTGCAAATCATTATTAAAAAGTAACCAGTAGCGTCATTTGTTGGAAATGGAGTTCCTTTTCCGTTATAATTTTCTTAGATAAGAAGAGGCTATAATTATGATTGCTATCGGCGTTGATATTGGCGGAACATCCATCAAGGGTGCTTTTATTAATGATAAAGGTGAGATTCTTAATCGTTTCTCAATGAAAGTAGAAAAAGAAGTTTCTGCGGAAGACTCTGTTGGAAAACTATGTGACATTATTGCTAAAGCAATGGATGAAGGTGGATATAAAGGCAAAGTCAAAGGCATTGGAATTGGATGTCCTGGCATACTTGATATCGATAACGGAATTATCATTAATTCTCCTAACTTACCAATGTGGTCAAAATTTCCATTAAAAGAATTTGTAGAGAAAAGATTAGGCTTAGAAGTTGTTATTAATAACGATGCGAATGTCGCTGCTCTAGGAGAAGCTAAATTCGGAAGCGGTAGCAAATATCAAAACTCCATTATGATTACTTTAGGAACCGGTATTGGTGGAGGAGTAATTATTAACGGCAAACTCTATGACGGTTACAAACATCAAGGTGGAGAACTCGGACACATGGTAATCCACGTGAATGGAAGAGCCTGTGGCTGTGGAAGAAAAGGATGCTTTGAAGCATATGCTTCCGCAAGTGCGTTAATTAAAGACACACGTGCAATGATGAAAAAACACCCAGAGAGCCTCTTAACTCAAATTGAAAAAGAATTAGTGGGTGTTGATGGTAGAAACGCTTTCTTAGCCGCTAAAAGAGGCGATAAATATGGAATGAAGTTAGTAAATGACTATGTCATGTACCTTTCTGAAGGATTACTTAACTTCTGTAACATCTTTAGACCTGAAGTTATTATTCTTTCTGGTGGTATCGCTAACGAAAAAGAATACTTAATTGATAAAGTCGCTGATTATCTTGAAAAGAATCATTATGGATTTATCGGATCTCCAAAAGTTGAAGTAGTTAATGGCACTCTTGGATACG
>CAMOSZ010000058.1:0-3246 GCA_946625285.1 uncultured Caryophanales bacterium
AAATATCAAGAACGTGTCATGACCTATGACCACGATAAAGTTGAAGAATTAGAAAATTCAATCAAAGGAGAAACAGATCAAGCAAAGATTGAAACAGTCCATAAACAAATTGAAGAAGTGATGAAAGTCTTAGATAAACCTGCTTTTGAATATCGTAGATATACAAGAGAAGAAATTATCGATAAAGTCACCACTGTCGCTGAAACTATTGGACTTGAACAATATCTTAAAAGAAAACCAGCTGCTCTTTCTGGTGGACAACGTCAAAGAGTGGCTCTTGGTAGAGCAATCGTTCGTAATCCAAAGGTTTTCTTGATGGATGAGCCATTATCTAACTTGGATGCAAAGCTTCGTGTCCATATGCGTACAGAAATCTCAAAGATTTATCAAAACTTAGGTGTTACTGTGATTTATGTTACCCACGATCAAACCGAAGCGATGACTATGGCCACTAAAATTGTTTGTATGAAAGATGGCCGCATCCAACAAATTGGTTCACCACGTGAATTATTTAACACTCCAAGCAACCTCTTTGTCGCTGGATTTATCGGTTCACCAAGTATGAACTTTATCCCTGGTAAATTTGATGGTCATAACTTCGTTAGTGAAAATGATGAAGTTAAGATTGCATTAGATAAACCACATATCGATTTATTAAAAGATTATGTTGATAAAGAATTAATCCTTGGTGTTAGACCAGAAAATATCGTCTTTAAAGATGATAAAACTAGAGAAAACCTCTCTAATTCATTTAAATTAACATGTGACCTTTCCGAATTATTAGGACAAGAATTAATTATCTATTCATATATCAATAACACTAGAGTGGTTATCAAAACCACTACAGTTGATGAAATCAAAAATGGAGAAGAAAAAGAATACGCTCTCGATTTAGATAGAATTCACTTCTTTGATAAAGAAACAACGAATAGAATTAAATAGTATGTTTGCACTTTTTGAAAATTGTTCTTCCACCAGTGAAGAAAGAAAAGCTCCTGTTAAACCATTAGAACTAGTCGCTTCATGTGAACGTGTTTTTCAAATGGTGTATAACGACGCTAAAGAAAGAGATTTGTATAACCTCAAATATAAGAAAGAATATTACGAAATCTTCTACTGGCTAGGCGGATTTGAAGTTTCCATTACTATCTTACAAAGTACACAAGGCAATAGAACTTATCTTCATGCGATGGTTTATGGCGAAAAAAAACGCGGAAGAACCCGCAAGAAATTAAAACAAATATTAGAATATTATAAGGAGTTATTAAACGACATAGTCGCTTAATTATTCTCTTCTCTAAGACTCTTAAGAGCGCGATAGAAGGTAGCAACACTGTCAAAGCCACACGCTTTAGCAAGTTCCTGTTTGCTGCCTTTTTTATTTCTTTCTAATTCGAGGTATTTCTTTACTCTTAAGTTATTAACGTAAGTCTTAAAAGAGATACCCATAACGTTGTTAAATTGTTTAGAAACATATTCTTTAGAATAGTTAATCGCTGAAGAACATGATTTTAAACTTAAGTTATAGTCACAATAATGATCGTTAATGTATTTAAGTGCTTCAATAACTAAAGCGCTTTGTTTTGATACGATTTGGTCTTCAATTGGATATTTCTCAGTAATTAAGGAGAAGAATTGGTTACAAGCTACAAAGATTTGATAATGTTCTTGTTTCTTACTACTTTTCTCATACCATTCTTCAATATATTTAAATAGTTCAACATTCGCCTCTTTGTTATCCATAATTTGAGGGAAGGAACCAGAATAGAATAAATGGAATGGTTCAAAATAAGTAGAAGATAAGACTAAGATAAAGGCTTCTGCGTCACAATCATCATAACTATGTGGCTCATAAGAGTTCACAAAAAGGATATCACCCGCGTGAAGTTCGTGTTCTTGTCCATCAACAGTGACTTTTTGAGTACCTTTAGTGATAAATAAAAACTCGATATTTCTATGGAAGTGAGGAGTTGCTTTAATCGTATAGCAACCAGTTCCGCTTCCATCAATAGGAGTACCGCTTTTGACAAAGTAACAATAGAAGTTTGCGTCCGCTAAGGATTCGTATTCGACGACCATAATCTCTATATATATTTTATATCAACTCAATATCGCAAATTAAAATAATTATTATCAAAATTTTGACTAATTTATCCTTTTATATATAAAAACATTTTTTTCTATTTCTCATTTTTTAGTTTTGAGTTTTTAAATTATAGTCAATTAATTTGATTTGGTGATTTTCGTTATTTATTGATAGAAGCGATTATATAATAGAAGCAAGAAAAGACCTTTTTAATCTTTATAATTAACTATGAAACTAAAAGCGATTCTCGTGGGTTGTGGTGACCGCACTTGTGTTTATGCCGAATATGCAATGAATCAATTACATGGTATTGAAGTTGTAGCCGCTGTCGATCCAGATATTGAAAGAAAAAAATATGTCAGTGAGCATTTTAATGTGCCACTAGAAAAATGCTATTCCGATATTAGTGAAGTCCTTTCACAAGGCAAAATAGCGGATTTAGTCATTAACGGAACTATGGATCACCTCCATATCTCCACTTCTATCCCATTTTTAAAACAAGGCTACGACTTAGTGTTAGAAAAGCCTATCACTAATAATGAAAAAGATTTATTAGAACTTGCTAGAGTAGCAAAAGAAAATAACTGCAAAGTAATGATTTGCCACGTTTTACGTTTCTCCCCACTTTATAGAGGAATTAAAGAAATTCTTCTCAGCGGTGAAATCGGTAAAATCATCCACATTAACACTACTGAAAGAGTAGGAGCTTATCACTCTTCTGTTTCCTATTTAAGAGGCAAATGGAACAGCGAAGCAAAATGCGGTTCTTCTTTCTTGCTTGCTAAATGCTGCCACGACATTGATTTAATCACCTGGCTTAATAACGAAACTAGACCAATTTCCGTCTATAGTGATGGAGATAGAAACTACTTCAATAGAGAAGACGCTCCAGCGGGTTCGGGCAATAGATGTATGGTCGATTGTCCAGAACATATACGAAATAATTGCATTTATAATGCAGAAGTGATGTATATTAAAAATGACTTACTTCCTTGGTACCCATGGCAATGCACTGGTAAAAACTATCAAGAAGTGACCTTAGAAGAAAAGATTGAATCTTTAAAAACTAATAATCCACATGGACGTTGTATCTATAAATGCGACGGAGATTTATTAAATCACCAGGAAGTTATTATTAAGTTCGCTAACGGTTCAATGGC
>CAMOSZ010000059.1:0-7327 GCA_946625285.1 uncultured Caryophanales bacterium
ATACAACTATAGAGGCGAAGCTGACGCTATTACATCTCTTCCAGGATACACATACTTCATTAAGCACGCGATTCCTGGTAATCCACCAACCGAATATCATACATTCGGTGTTGCGGAACACAATGACGTCTATAACGTTACAAGAGATATCGAATACTATGCTTCTGCTGAGGATTGTATCAACGATGTTAAAACAACTATCGAAAGAAATAGATATTACAATGCTGGAACTAAGGAAGAACCAAATTGGCAACCACTTCCAAGTAAAGAATATCAATCTACAATCGATGAAACCTTAGCAGTTGTTGATCTTCCAAATGTTACAGTTGCTCCAGGTAAGAGCACCATTAAACTTCAAGAATTTAGATTATCTGATCAACAAAAGACAGATATCGCTAACTTCTTCGATTATGGTACTTACATTGAAGGATTTGTCTCATTAGAAGATGTTGATACAACTTGCCCAACATTAGGAATCCCATTCATGGGCTTCTATGCTGGTGAAGGTAAAGATTATGGAGATGCTCCAATTTATGAACCATTCTCATTTGAAAAGGATGATTCTAAAGTCTATCCATCAGATTTAGCAAATGACATCGCCAAATCCTTACTTGGTAAAGATAAAGCTAACTTAGGCAGTATGATTCTTGCGGGTTACGTTAAAGAAGGAACAAACATTGATAAAGACGCTGTTTGGGCCAATGATAATAACTTCGCTAACTTAAGTGGATTCTATGAATTAGGTTTAGATCCTGAAACAAACGAATATCCAGAAAATGCTGCTGATAACTTATATTGTGGTAGTGCTTATTATTCAAATACACTCATTATTCAACAATACACATTGCGTTCGTGTTTGAATAACTACTTCACATTAACTAGTAAGACAACAGGTGAAGTCGTCTACAAATCCGCTCTATCAGATTCACTCTTTGGAGCTGATGACTTTGGTAGAAATACCTTATACAAGTCACACGTAGATGATAACATGCTCGGAGGCGGATACGTTGCGCATAGAGCGTACGCGATTATTCCTTTATATGACGGAAACGGACATCCATTCGCATCCGATGATTACGAACTCACATTCAACTTCTTACTCTCCGCAACAGGTGATTGGAAGAGCAGTTCTTACACCTTACATCTTGATAGTGATGCTCCAGAAGTGAGCGGTATCACCGAAGAAGGAGATAACCTCAGAATCAATATCAAGGAAAAGAATTTAAAATCTTTAGCCATTGATAAAGACATCATGGATATCTCTGAAAATAACGCTTCATTCGTCAAAGTTGACGAAGAAAATTACTATTACGAGATTTCTAAAGAACAAGTAATTAATTACTTAAAAGCTCGTATGAATAAATACCAATACAGTGGTCGTCTTGTTATCAAAATGAAAGACGCTGCTCGTGGTAAGATGGGTGTCATTGTTAGATTCGAAACTGATGAAGTTGTCGATATCGATGATTATCCAGAACCAAATTGGGAGAATTATGTTTTAGTTGAACATCACGCAATTGATCTCCCTAACGATTTCGAAGATGACGGAGTGAATATCCAAGTTGTGAGATATGACTCTTCAACTCAAACCGAAACCGAAGTTGCATTAGAAGGCTACATCCTTATTAGTAGAGGACCAGTTGCTTATACAGTCACCTTAACCGTTAATGGTTGTGGCGGCAATATCGCAACTACAAGCATTCTCTTATCAACTCTCTCATTAATTGCAATTGCCGGAATAGGATTAAGCCTATTCAATAGAAAAAAAGTATTAGGAGGTAATGACTAATATGAAAAACTTAAAGAAAACATTAATCTTCACAGCATTATCTGCGATGACAGTCACAGGTTTAGTTGCGTGTGGTGGTGGAGGATCTACCCCAGCACCAAAACCAAACTTTGAATTTGATATTTCTCTTCTTAGTGGTAGTAACAACCTTCTCTATGTCGAACCAAACGATGACGGAGAATACGTTGTTGGTGTCGAAGACACAATCAAAATCACCGAAAGAAACGCTGACCCAGAAAGCACATATACTTACAGTATTACTCTTTCTGCAGAAGGCATTGCTTCAGATAAGATTGGTGATTATGTCACAGCAACTTTTGATGCTGAAGCTAAAGGTTTTACTGTTATGCCTCAAAAAGAAACAGGTACTTACTTTAATGAAGAAGAAGGAAAGACAATGGATTGCACCATTACCGCTGCAATCAGAGAAGCTTCTGTTAAAAAGCCAAAGCGTCTTACTTTCAAAATCGTGAAGTCAGTTGACTCTGCAAGTGCTGGTTATAACTTCGCTGCTGATGATGATGCAAGAGCAGAAATCCTTGGCAAACTTGAAAAGTATGCTATGGAAAACTATTTAACAGGTATCACCTTATTCGAAAATGGTGGTTATATTAGATATTCTAATCGTGTTACTGTTCCAGCAACTGAATATATTACTGGCTATGGTTGGGGTGTCTTAGCAGACGGTAGCTTAAATGGTACTTTACCAGGCGCTACTGTTAAACCTAGTTACTTACAACAAGCTACTGGCAATGACCCATTAACCATTAACGCATGGGATGCCACTGGTAGCCAAGTCAGTGATTTAAATAGTTATATTACTTCTTCCTATTGGGGAACCAGAATTAAAGGTACAACCGATTATGAATGGTACCCAGTTCTTGCTAAAGATACAGTTAAGATTAATGGAGTAACCGTTCCAAATAATCGCCCAATTCATGTTGAAGAAGATAATCCAACTAACTTATACAAAAAGTGGAGAATCTACGTTAAAATTGGTGCTGAAGAAGGCATCAAATATCGTACAAATTCCACGGCTAAAGCAGCATACAATAACCGTGATGTCGCTTTAGAAGACTACGAATTCGTTTATCAACTTCTTTTATCTGAAAGAAGTCAACTTACTCGTGGTTCTGAACTTGCTGGAGATACCTCTTATGGTATTAAAGGCGCTCAAGCATATTATCGTAAATCTAAAAATATTACTGATAATGCCAAACTTGATAAATTATGGTCAGACATGAAGAAAGATAATGAACTCGGCATCAAAACAGGTGTTGATCCAGTTAACGGTTCTTACATTGAAATCGAACTCATCAACCCAATTGATGACTTCACTGCAATGTACACATTATCAAGCAACCTTTATTCGCCAATGCCAAAAGAATTCATGCAAAGCATTGTTGCAAGCCACGATTACACTGAAGCTGCAACACTTTACGGAACATTCCCAAGCAAAGAATCTAATATTCTTGATAATACATTATGTGTTGGACCATTCCTCTTAGAGCAATGGGATAAAGATCAACAAACAATCTTTATGTTAAATGAGGACTGGTTTGAAGTTGGTCCACGTTATCATATTCCAGGTGTTCGTATTCAAGTTATTGATATGACAGATAACGCTAACGCTGTTTGGCAACACTTTGATAACGGTGAACTCGATTCTGCTGGTATTCCAAAAGATGTTTTAGAAGATTTAGACCTTACTAAAGAGAAAAAGTCTGGTGGAGATGCAACATTCAAACTTAACGTTAACTCTTGTACACAAGACGAATGGAATAAGCTATTTGGTGATAATGGAACCATTAAACAACAAAAGGATAATGATTACATTGTTAAACCATGGATGAGCAACAAGAACTTCTTAAAAGGCTTATATTGGTCTATTAATAGAAAAGACTTTGCACAAACTCGTGGTGTTAACCCATCCTTCAGCTACTTTGCTGATTCTTATATGAGTGATCCACAAAATGGTGAATCTTATAACACAACTCCAGAGCACATTGAAGCTGTCGCAAAATTCCACGATATCTATGATGACCCAATTACTGGTGAAACAGTTGATAACATGGGATATAACCTTGATACAGCTAAAAATGCTTTTAAGACAGCTATTTCTGAACTCGAAGAACAAGGTGCTTTAAGCGATATTAAAGATGGTATCTTAACTAAAGACCAATCAACCGGAAGACTTCAATTACATATTCACATCAGATGGATGTATCAAACAGATATCCGTGACTATGGTGAAGAAATCGGTGGTTACTTCGAAGACGCATTCAATGCTGCTGCTGAGTCTATTGCTCCAGGCAAATATGAATTAATCGTCGATCAAGACGCTGTTACCGTTTGGAACAAAGTTTACGATGAATACCTCATGGTTGGTAAATTCGACTTAGGCTTTGGTGCTATTAGTGGTAACTCCTATAACCCACTCAACTTCATGGAAGTCTTAAAGAGTGATAACTCTTCTGGATTTACTCTTAACTGGGGTACTGATACAAGTGTTATCGATGAAGTTAACCCAATTATCTATGAAGGTAAAGCATGGTCATTTGACGCTTTATGGGCTGCTGCAGATCACGGAACAGTTGTTACTGAAGGTCGTGATAAGGGCGTTGTTGAAAATTGCTATATGCAAAATTACAGCACTAACACCTTATATAGTGGTGGAACATTCGAAATTCCATTTAACTTCTATCCTGATATTGATTTAAGCACAGTTGAATTCAATATTACCGAAGTTAGAGTTTACCTCGTTGGTTATGGAACAGTCGCTTTTGATGTTCAATTAGTCAATGGTAAATACACAATTACCATTACTCCTGAACAAGGTGAATTATTCAACCAATATATCGTTGATAACAACGATTTAGAGAAGAAAGCTAAAGACGCCAAAACCGAAGAAGAGGCATTTGAATTTAGGCATCCATTTACCGCTGATAAATACAATATTTGGTGGAATATGGAAATCAAATACACTATTTCAATTAATGGTGGTCAACCAACCGAAAATACCGCTTACGTTTACGCCAGTGTTACTGAACAACAAAAAGATAAAAAATAGTCTTTTAGGAGGATAAAATTATGAATACAAAATTTATTCGCTTATTAGGCAGTGCGGTTATCGCTCTAACTATCTCAAGTTGTAACAAGCAAATCACTGTTCCTGCAACTAGATTTAAAAGTGAATCTGTTTCAGAGATTTATTTGAACACATATTCCCTTGCTTTAGTTGCTGGTCAAACAAAAACTCTTGAATTAACAGTTTTACCAAGTGCTGCTAGAGATGAAGATATTAAATTCACATCTAGCAACACTGCGGTTGCTACTGTTGATAGTAGAGGTAATGTTAGAGGTGTTCGTGGTGGAATCGCAACAATCACAATTTCCTCAGGAAAATATGAAAGAAAGATTCCGGTTTACGTTGGAGACGCTTACGATAAGAAAGTCAAATCTCAAAAAGCAAAAATCACTGCTATGGTTAATGACCAAGTTGCTATGCAAGAAGCAGTGGGAGAAGTTGAAAGATTTGATGTTCACGAAGTGAGAAACACCGTCTACACAATCAAAGATGTCGAACAAAAAGGATATCACGATGATTGTGACTATGTTGTTTCTGATAATGAAGGATTTATTTCCTTGAACGGATATGAACTTCAAATGAAGGCTCCAGAAGCTAATTGGGAACCAACTCAATATGGTTGGGCCTTCTATACAGATGCAGACTACTTTACACATTTGTACCATAACTTAAATGGAACAAAGAAAATGATGTCTATTCCAACTCAAAGTTACATTGGTCAAAAACGTATTGTTTCTGCTACTGATACGCTTAACAATCTCTTCACAAACGCTGAAAAAGCAATCATTACTCAAAATCGTGATGTTTGTTTAGAAGAAGACACACTTGAAGATGGTGCTGGATATAAGGATCATGGTATCTATTCCGATGATGAAAATAAACTCCTTATCTTCTCACTCTCTCAAAGCTCAATGGACTCTGTTGATCCTGATTTAGAATCTAACTATGAGATTCCAGCCGGTACAAGCTATAAGACAGTCATTACTGGCACATTCTGTTTCCTCAATGGCGTGTGTGTTCACGAAACATTAAGATTCACTATGTCATACACTCTTGAGAAAACTCCATGGGTTAGAACAATGGATCTTAGCTTCACCAATAAGGTCAATGATGCTGTTGAAATCGTTAAGCCAAACAACAGTGAATATCGTGTTGTAGATCAACTTTACGATCTCTAATTAAGCGAAATTATAAAAAAATAAACTAGGGGTTTATGACCTCTAGTTTTTTTATGCATAAATATAAAATAATGGCTTTCTTATATCGAAATTGAACAAACAGAGGAAGAAAATCGCTAAATAATAACCTATTGTCTCAATTGCATAAGTAATGCAACCCTTGAAATAAGATAGTATTTGGTATACAATACAAAAACTTAATTTGTTTTAATAAACAAATGGAAAGGGGTAAGGAAAATGTTAAAGTATTCAATCAAAAGAGTAATCTTGGCCTTAATCACTGCCTTCATTATTCTTACATTAACATTCTTCCTAGTTAAATCCTTAGGTATTACTGATACCACATTTGGTTCAAAAGAGAACGTCAAGTTCGCTTTTTTCATGAAACAATACTATCTCGGATATGTTGTTTATTTTGAGGAACCAACTGCAGGATATGGTAAGTTATTAGCTCATGTCTCAACTCTTGAGCAAGAATATTACTTCTATGAGAGACCATTACTTGAGCAATATTGGAACTGGCTAGGAAATATCGTCACAAAATGGGATTGGGGTACATCAGTTACCATCCAACCAAACGCATCTGCTATTGATATCATCGCGGAGAGGTTACCAACTTCTTTAGTTATTAACGTCTTCTCAGTTATCTTCTCTGTTCCACTCGGAATTGGATTAGGTATTTTAGCAGGTCTTAAGAAAAACACATGGATCGACCACTTTATTTCAACAGCGGTCATGATTTTCATTTCCATCCCATCATTCGTCGTTATTTCTTTCCTTATTTATCTCCTTTGCTATCAAGCACATATCTTACCTTCCATTTGGCCAACACCTTCTGAACCATTGTCGACGAAAGTGTTAGCGTTCTTTATCCCTGTATTATCATTATCATTTGGCTCTATTTGTGGTTATACCCGTTTCGTTAGAGCAGAGTTATGTGAAGTTATGTCTTCCGAATATTTATTACTTGCTCGTACAAAAGGCTTAACCAAAAATCAAGCTATTACTAGACACGCACTAAAAAATGCATTCGTCCCAATTCTTCCATCTATCTTAGCGGAATTCATTGGAATCTTCGGCGGTTCTATGATTCTTGAAAAGTTATATGGTATTCCAGGTATTGGAGACTTATACATTCGCGCAATTAACGAAAAAGATTACAACGTCTTGATGGTCGATATGGCAATCTTTACAACTGTTGGCTTACTTGCTGGTATCGTTCTTGACTTGTCTTATGGTTTCATTGATCCTCGTATCAGAATGGGAGAGAAG
>CAMOSZ010000060.1:0-12540 GCA_946625285.1 uncultured Caryophanales bacterium
ACAAAAGCAAGTATTGGAAGACGTTATCAAAATGCGACATATTTCCAATCCCATTCCGTGGACTCATATAAGATGGTTAGCTATGCTATCGATATGAAACCATTATTAAAAAATCCTCAACTTGATGTTAAGGAATTTGCACTTTCATTTGTTGATGATTTAAGAAAAGAGATTGAAAGTAATTTATAAATTAATAAATTTATCTCTAATGTGAAAGGTATCACATAGAGTTGGAGAAAGAGCTTCAAGATTGTTGCTCTTTTCTTTTGCGGTTTCATTTTCAATCCTAAAGGCGTTATATCTCACAATATGAGAAACCTTAAGTTTAGATAAATCGACTTCCATATTTACTTTGTAAATGCTGTCATTAACAGTTACAGATGATTTGAAGAAATTGCTTTTGATAAACTCTAAATGATCTGGATATTTTTTAGCGACAAAGATAGCTCCATTAGGGGCAACTTCAAATTCATAATAGAAATCCTTATCGCCAAGGTCTAAAAATACTTCAACAACACAGCCCTTCCATAAGTCATCATTATCTTTTTTGGAATATGAAAACAAAGATGATTCTTCAGCGACAAAAGAGAAGACAAGCGAAGTTCCTCTATTAGTGACATTGAAGGAAGTTTTTGGTGAAGCAATTTCACCTGTGAAGTTGTTAAGTAAATATTTCATATTTACATCATAGCAAATAGTAAAAATAAAACAAGTAGATTTTTTCATCCAAAAAACGTGATATTTCGTTAAATAATTAACGAGCAATCAAAACAAATGTAAAATATTAGTAGATGAAAAATAAAAATTTTATTCCAATTTCTATTATCTTATCTTTCTTTATCACTGGATGTGTCACTCCTAATCCAGGTGGTGGAGGTGGAGAAACTCCTCCGGTTACCGATAAAGGATATTTAAAGATTGAGCGACAACGATCATCTGATTATTTCACCTACGATTATCTTTTCGTTAGTGACCATGGATATCTATTTAAGGCAGTTGGGAAAAATGCAGAAGGGAAAGACGCTTATTTTTCTACTGCGACTTGGTCTAGTAGTAACACGGATATTTTTTCTGTTGATTCATTAGGTTATGTTAAGGCTAAAAGTGATGGCACTGCGACCTTAAGAGCGGAGTGGCATGATTATAGTGATGAAATTGAAGTGACCGTAGCGACTTTAGCGACTATACATGAAGTTACAGAAGTCCAAGACGAATACCGCACTAAAAGAGTGTATGATTTTCCTTACACAGTTACCCCTTCTAACGCTTTGGTGAAATACTATTTCTCTACAGAGAATTCAGTAGATGTTTTAGACGATAATAAATTCACTGCAAAGACAAGCGGAGAAATTGAAGTTACCGCGGTTGTCTATGTTGATGAATATGGAAGATCAAAAAAAGATAAATTTACACTTAATGTTATTGATAATGAAAAACCATATTTCAAATATCAAGATGAAGTGACTGAATCGATTAAGAAAGATGTCGCTATCCATAAATATAAATCTTTAGATTTCGTAAAATTAGGAATCACTGCTTTTGCAGGAGATGATGATAGTGATATATCTAGCCAAATTATTGTTAAAGAAGGTAGTTACGACTTATTGCAAGTTGGTGAATATCCATTAGTCCTTTCAGTGACTAATAAAGGATACGAAGCTACTATTCCTTTCACCTTAAACATAACCGAAAGAGAAGAGACATACACTAGGGTTGAACATGACAGCTTCGATGTTAGTGAAGTCACTTGGGTCATTGCGCCTAATCAGTTATCTATTACCTTCACTGTAAAAGTGCAGCTTCCTACTCAATATGAAAAATATCTTGGTGAAGTATACTTTAGACTTACTTGTGAAATAAAGAAGTCTGTCACTGGTGAACGTGTAGTCTTTGAACAATACGGCTCTAAAAACGTTGATAAAATATCCACGAGTCAGGTGGTCAGTGTTCAAGGAACTTATTCAGTTAGTAGTTACTACATTCGTACAGGTGAAGAGAACATAATAATAGATGGCTGCAGAGCCTTTGGAGACGGGTACGGATTTAATTACATTACATACACTGAAGAGTAGTAAAATCAGCAAAAACCCATCAAGAAGTCGCTTAAATTGAGGCGATTTTCTTTATCTAAATGATAAAAATTTCTTTCAAAAAATAATGGATAATCATTTCATTTAAAAGCCTATAAAATATCAGTTATGGGAAGAAAGATCATATACACGAACAAGGACCATCTACTAGAAGAATTAAAGAGCATCGCGGTTAACGAATTACCTGATGTTGTTATTTCTCTTAACCCAAAAAAGAGATATCAAAAACATATGGGTTTTGGCGGTGCTCTTACTGATTCCGCTTGTATCTCATTTAATTATTTAAATGAAAGTGATAAGGAGAAGTATCTACAAGCGTATTTTTCTAGTAATGGTCTTAATTACAATTTATTAAGATATCCTTTAGGATCTTGTGATTTTTCTACACATAACTACCATTACCTAGACACTGAAGATTTAAATACATTAAGTATTGATTGTGATAAAGATAGAATTGCGATGTATAAACGTATCACTAAATATCAAAAGGATATTGTTGTTTTTGCTTCGCCTTGGTCTCCACCTTCATTCATGAAAACAAATGGTGAGATGAATCATGGCGGTAAATTAAAAACCGAATATTATGGACTCTATTCTGAAATGCTTATTAAAGCAGTTTCTCTACTAAGAGAAGAAGGACTTAACATCAAAGTCATCAATACCCAAAATGAACCATTAGCCACTCAAACATGGGATTCATGTATCTACACCGGAGTGGAAGAAGGTGAATTTGTTAGCAAATATCTATTAGCCGCGAAAAAGAAATATGGTCTAACTGATTTATCAGTGGGTATTTGGGATCATAATCGAGATGTTCTTAAACAAAGAATTGATGAAACATTTACCACTGACTTAAAAGTAAGTGATGTCCAATATGTTTGTTTCCACTGGTATTCAAAAAGTGATTTTAATCAACTTGATTATATTCACGAAAAATACCCATCTCTCCACCTAGTTATGAGTGAAGGATGTGTTGAGCTACTACTTGATAAGAATGGTCAAGACTCTATCGGAGACTTTGCTCACGCAGAAGTTTATATCCACCAAATCATTAACGATTTAAATCATTTCACAGAAGGATATATCGATTGGAATCTTTCTTTAGATAATCGTGGTGGTCCTAACCATGTTGGTAATTACTGCGAAGCTCCAATTATGATTTCTCCAAATGGAGAGATGAAATTCATGTATAGCTATTATGCGATTGGACAATTCTCTAAATTCATTCAAGTTGGAGCGGTGAGAATTGATGCAACTAGTAGCAATAGTGACCTAGAAGTTGTTTCATATGAAAACCCTGACAAAACCTTGTCAATTATTGTTTACAATAGTTCAGATAACACACACGTAATAGAGAACCCTCTTGATAAAAATCAAATCATTAAAATTTACCCACACACAATATACACAGTCATATAACGGCTGTGTTTTTTCGATAGACTTTGTCTAAAAAATTGTTTGTTGAATTAGAAAATTTTACTTACTACAATAAAACTAAGAAAACGATTTCCTATTCTCGAAAGTAGATAGGATTTTAACACGAAGAAATCGTGGAGGAATAATATGAAAAGAAAAACTCTTCTCTCGTTGACAACTGGTATTTTTTCCTTTGCTGCAATCGCTTTAGCTGGTTCGCTAGTTATTGGAAGTAACGGTGGTCTACAAACATTTTTAGCTCGTGGTGATCAAGCTGGCGGAACATACACCTTAACCGCGTCTGATTTTACCGCAGCTAGTGGTGATATCACTGGTAAAAATGGTGAAAATTGGCACTATACAGGTGCTAGCGTCGAAGATGGCGTCGTTACCATTACTGGTGGTATGTACACAACTCGTCGATCTGGTTCTTACGCTGAAGGCGGAAGACGTGGCGATGGTTATACAAGATTTACAATTGCAGATTTAGATGCTTCAGGTGCTAAAGGTCTTGTTTATCACTTATTTAATGCTGATTGGGTGTTAAAGCATGGCGGAAACGCACTTACAGCAGATAACAACCTTACATCTTTCCCAGCCGCTGAAAGAAGAGGTATGGAAATTGTTCAAGGTGGCGAATCTTCATTCTCATTTACATCTATGACTTTCTATTACGATTGTACAGATGTCACTCCTGAAGTTGAGATTACAAATACTGAAGTTCAAGTTGGTGTTGGTGAAACCGCAAACCTCACAACTACAAAATCTGATGTTTATGCTGGTGATACAGTTTCCTATGCTTGGGAATCTGATGACACTGATACATTAACAGTTGTTGGTGATGGTGCTAATGCAACCGTTACTGGTGTTGCAGCAGGTACCGCTACTGTTACAGTTACAATGACAGTTAACGGAAAAGACTATACTGATTCAATCGAAGTTACAGTTACAGCAGCCGCTGCTACAGTCGTCCCACTTAACTTAGGCGATGGATGTAGAATTGAAGGTGCTGGTATCTTTGTTTGGTTTGATACAACTTCAACAAGCAAAACCGCAAACCAAATTGGTGCATTCTCTTTAGAGATTACTGCAGATGGCCTTACAGGTAATGCTGTGAACCGTTATAATTTACAAGACTATAGTGGAAATAGATTCTGTGCTTACACAGTTATGGATAATGCTAATGGATTAAATGGTGCATTCTCTCTTACATATGATTTCAAAGACAACGCAAATAATACAGTTTATAGAGCAGTTATTCACTGGGACAATGGCAAAGTTGATGCAGAAATTCATTTATCAGCTTCAGCATTCTCAGTTGAAGTAGGCTCTGATTTAGAAGTCACCGCTTCCAAAGCAAGCTGGTTAGAAGGCAACGCAACATTTGCATTTGCTTCTTCAAACGATGCAGTCTTCACAGTTACCGCCAGCGGTAATGTTGCAACAGTTAGAGGCGTTGCTGAAGGTAGTGCTAACCTCGTCGTTACAATGACTATTGGTGATGACGAATACACAATGTCAAAACAAATTGCTGTCAGTGCCGCAGGTGTTGAACACTTAATCACTTGGTACACAGAAGGTACAAATAACCAAAGAAACCACTGGGATGGCGCTGGTGTCTGGACTTGGGTTGATTACGGAGCATTAGGCTATGATGGATTTGGTTCTTTCAGTGCTCAAAAACCCAATATGACCGTTACCTGCGATAAGACCGGTATCCGTGTTGAGGTTATCTCTGATGACATTGCTGCATTACATGTCTGTAGAGTCTATTTAGTTGCAAACGCTGCTGAAACAACAAGCGTTATCAGAATGACAATTCCTGATGCTAATGGTGTTACATACACTGGTTCAATCACTTTCGTAGCAGGTGAAGCAACAGCGTATAACGCTTAATTCAAACTAAAACTATAAAACACGTGTGGTATTTGCCCTCGTGTTTTATTAAAATAATAAAGAAAAAATATGATTACGATTAAAGAAATTGCACAAATATGCAACGTTTCTCCTTCGACTGTTTCTAAGGTAATTAAGAATTATCCAACGATTCCTGAAGAGACAAAAAAGAAAGTGAGAAAGGTTATTGAAGAGACAGGCTATGTCCCAAATTTCGCAGCGTCTTCATTATCTAGTGGTGATTACCGTAACATCGGAATCCTAGGATTCCTTGATGATAAAGAATCTCCATTATCTAGACCAATCTTCTCTAAGATTCTTGCTAGTTTCCAAAAAGAGATGACAATGAATGGATATGACTTAGTGTTCATTGATAAACACGTCAATGGAGCGCCTCGTTCATTCCTTAGTGATTGTGAATATAAGATGGTCGCAGGCATCCTTCTATTTGGTAATATGTATGACGCTCAAATGCAAGAAGTCATCAATAGCCATATCCCAGTTATTGGATTTGACTATGAAGGTGAAAACATTAACTCTGTTTACACCAAAGGTGGAAGAGCCTTATATGACTTAACTAGCTATATTATCGAACAAGGACACAAAAACATTATCTTTGTCTCTGGTGATATGAACTCAATGACTGAGAAACGTATTCGTGGATTTAAGAAATCAATGAAGGATCACGGAATTGAACTAAACGATCATTCAGTTCTTAACATCCCTTATGGTCATATTGCTCAAACAGAAGAAATTACTGAAAAGATTGTTAGAGATTATCCAGAAACAACTGCGATTATCTATCCAGATGATGTCTCTGCGTTAGTGGGTATCCACAAACTAAGAGAATTAGGAAAGAAAGTTCCTAAAGATATGTCTGTTGCTGGATTTGATGGAGCAATCTTCTCTAGATACTTAAATTATCCATTAACCACAATGGTGCAAGACACTGATGCGATTGGTACAGCCTTAGCAAGAACCCTCATCGAAATCATCAAAGAACCTCGTGAAGAGAAGCGAGTAGTGGAATTCGATGCTGAGCTATTCAAGGGTCGCACAGTTGCAAAAATTAATTAAAAATGATTAGGTGAGAGTAAATTATTCTCACCTTTCTTTATGCTTTGCATATTTAAGTGTTGCACTAATATAAAAATGGTTGTAAGATATAATCAAGGAAAACGATTTCCTAAACATTCTATATAATAGGATTTCGACCTTTTTACATAATGAGGAACTTTTATGAATAAGAAAACTTTTATTCTTCCTATCGCTGTTTTATCCGGTCTTTTATCATTAGTCGGATGTGGTCATAGCGATGTCGTTAGGACAGATAACGAAATTTACGTCACTGTTTATGATGGTGGTTATGGTACTGCCTGGATTGATCAAGTTGCTAAGGATTACGAAGCAAAAACTGGTGTTCACGTTAACTGGAACGCTGATCAAAGTATCTTAGATAGAATGACATCTGAGTTAGATAATCCACAAAGCGATATCTATATGTCACACGATATTACTTGGCAAGAATACGCTGAACTCGGTCAATTAGAACAACTTGATGATTTATATAACAGCCAAGTCGAAGGTACTGGTAAAACATTTAAGCAAAGATTATGTGCAGGCGCTGAAGAAGTGTCTCGCTTAGAAGATGGTCACTATTACAAAGTGTGTTACACACAAGGTGCTGGTGGTCTCGTTTATAACGTTGATATGTTCCGTGAACATGGTTGGTCTGTTCCAACAACTTACGAAGAATTAAAAACTTTATGCCAAAGAATTGTTGACGAAAAAATCAAAACCGAAGATTTAGAACTCGTCGTTCCAATTGCTTGGAGTGGTAAAGATAGAGAATACTACTGGGACTATATCGTTTTTGAATGGTGGGCCCAATTAGGTGGAATGAACGCCATCAATAAATACAAAGCCTTCTTAGGCGATGATGGCAAATACTCCACAGGTTATCAAGTTTATAACCCAGCTACAAACCACAAAGAATTTAAACAAGCATATGAAAAATGGCATGAACTCATTGCGATGAATCCATCTTTCTCTGAAAGCAACGCTCAATCACAACTCTTAGTTACTGCAAACACAATGTTTGCTAGTGGACAAGCAGCAATGATTCCATATGCTCAATGGGCAAAATATGAAATCCAACACAACTCTGGTATTGAATTTGATTTTGATATTGCCATGATGAAAACTCCAAAAATCAGCGCTACCGCTCAAGATTATAACTATAACGTTGGTTTTGGTGATTCTATGATTATCCCAGCTAACATTCCAGAAACATCTAAAGCACTCGCTAAAGACTTCTTAAGATATTTAGCAGGTGAAGAAGCATGTAAGACATTTGTTGATAAAGCTAGAGGCGCTTTCTTAGCCTTTGATTATTCCACAGTCAACTTAGGTAACTTATTAAACGATACATATATCGCTTCTGTTTATAACAAACTTACAACATGCACTAACTTCAATTTAGTGAGTATGAACCCAGTTGCTTATATCAATAGCTCTGCGATTATGCCATGGATTGGAAACACATATTACTACACTAAAGCTTTTGCAGATCCAACAAATGGTGATTATCAAGCAACCGCTGTTTGTGATGCAATTTATACTACTGCATCTAACGGTTGGTCAACATGGATGAGAAAAGCTAATGTCTCTGATTAATTAAGCATTAAAAGGATTTTATGACCCGAATTGTAGAAGCTAACAATACTTCTTCAAAGAAGAATCCAAGAAGAAGACGCTTTATCAAAGCATCAACGATCTTTGTTATCGTGATGCTTTCTTATTCTGTTCTTCACTTTTTAGTCATGTGGGTTGGAGTTAATTTTAACTCAATCCTTTTGTCCTTTAAGTCTTATAACCGTAATGGAACATATTCTTGGCTAAGTGGTCCAAATTTCTTTGAGAATTTCCAACTCATCTTTGAAGGAATTAAGCTAGATGTTGATTTCCGTCGTTCGATGTTAACATCCTCTTTAGCCTATTTCGTCGTTTCATGTTTTGTGACTTTACCAATCGCCTTAATCTTCTCCTATTTCATCTTTAAGAAGATTCTTGCAAATGGATTCTTTAAAGTTATTTTCTTCCTTCCATCAATTATTCCGTTAATTATTTTAACTACAATCTACTCTATTACCGTTGGCAATAATGGTCCAGTTGGACAATTATTAGATTTAATGGGAATTCAATCCGCGAACTTATTCGTTACTCCTAAGAGTACGGAAATCATGACATGGATTTTCTGCGTTTGGGCAGGTATTGGATATGACGTTATTTTATTAACCGCAGGTATGTCTAGAATTCCAAGAGATATCTTAGAGAGCTGCAAGATGGATGGAGTTCCTTCCTTTAAGGAATTCATTAGAATTGTTATTCCTCTAACATGGTCCACAATTACGACTTTATTTGTCTTTGGTATGATGTCAGTCTTCACTGTCTTCTTACAACCTTTCTATTTAGGTGCAAACCAAAAAGAAATGTGGACTATTGGCACTCATATCTTCTTTGAATCAAAGAGCAATCGTGCACTTAACGCTCCAGCAGCGTTAGGTTTATTCTATTCTCTTATCGGAGCCCCAATTATTGTTGGTACTCGTTCTTTATTAAACAAATTCTTTGGGGAGGTAAGTTACTAATATGGCCTCATTTGGTTACACTCTCCGCAAAGCTTGGAGAAAGAAAAGAGATGACATTAGACAAGCTAAATACACTCATGAGCATGATGTCTTATTTAGAAGAAAAGGCAAAGAAAAGGCACTATTTGTTGTTGCCTTTATCATCCTAGTAATCTTTGTTATATCATTTATCTTCCCGTTCGCATGGATTTTAATGAACTCCTTCAAGGAGACAAGTGAATTTGGTCTTAACATGATGGGTTGGCCAAAGAATTTCACATTTGATAACTTTATAAACGCTTTTAAGTTTAAAGATTCAACAACCCAAAACAAAACAATCTTAGAAATGCTCGCAATGACAATTCTTATTGCCGGAGTTGGTACATTAGTGACAGTCTTCACTTCAACTTCTGCAGCCTATGTCGTTGCTAAATATAAGTTCTTTGGAAGAAACATCATCTTCAGTGTTGTTATCTTCTCTTTAATTGTTCCTATCGTTGGTTCCTTACCATCTCAAATGCAAATGATGAAAAATGTTTTACATTTAGATGGCACAGTTATTGGTTGCATCTTTATCTATTCTGGTGGTTTTGGCGCAAACTTCTTGCTCCTTTATTCTTTCTTCAAGAATCTCTCTTGGACTTATGTAGAGGCCGCTAGAGTGGACGGAGCAAATGACTTTGTCATTTTCTTCCGTATTATTATACCAATGGCAAAAGGCCCAATCATCGCTATTTCAATTATTCAATTAATTGGATTATGGAACGATTATCAAACCCCAGCGATTTATTTACCAAAATATCCAACTCTTGCTGTCGGTTTAAAATTCTTATTCGACAAAATGCAAACCTTATCTTACCCGATGATGTTTGCGACGATTATTATCGCTATTCTCCCAATCTTAATTCTCTTTACTGCCTTCTCTAAGACAATTATGGAGAACACAAGTGTTGGAGGTTTAAAAGGTTAACAAGATTCTTATTTAAGAATCTCAAATAAAATTTCATTTCCATATAATGAGGAGGACTAAAAATGAAATTTAAATACTTAGTGTGCAGTGCCGCTATGTTATTAGCGCTTGCCGGATGTAATCAACCAGCAAGTGGTGGAGATCCAGTTGTTGAAACTGTATCAGTCACAGGCGTTGCATTAAACAAAACTACTGTTGCCTTAACAGTCAATCAAACCGAAACTCTTACCGCAACAATTACACCAGCTAACGCAACAAACAAAAACGTTACTTGGTCCGCAAGTGGTGATGGAGTTGTCTCTGTTGTTGATGGTCTCGTTAGAGCTCTCAAACCAGGAACATCTACTGTTACCGCAACTACAGTTGATGGTGGATTTACCGCTAACTGTGAAGTTACAGTCTCAGCAGCTACTGTTGCTGTTACAGGTGTCACATTAAACAAGGCTTCGTTAAGTCTTACTGTTGGTGGTTCTGAAACATTAACTGCTACTGTTGCTCCAAGCGATGCAACCAACAAAAACGTCACATGGTCTGTTACAGGTGATGCAGTTACCGTTGACAACGGTACAGTTACCGCTGCTAAAGCAGGTAGCGCTACTGTTACAGTTACAACCGCTGATGGCGGATTTACCGCTAACTGTGCTGTTACAGTTGAAGAAGCAAGCACAAAACCAGCAGATGCAGTCGATTTAGCATATTCAACCGCGGATACTCTTGGTGAACACGGTGATGATTATTGTTACTTCAATGACCCAGAATGGTGGTCAGGAGCTTCTGCAGTAGTTAACGAAGCTTATTACTCACCAACAGCAGGTTTAGTCTTTGACTACACTTATAATCCAGCATCAAATCCTGGTCTTAATAACTGGTCAGTTCAATTAATGAGAAAGAACTCCGGTTTAACTGTTGGAACAATGTATGATTTATCATTCAAACTCAACAGCAGCAAGGCTGGCACAATTATTGTTAATGATACCAATACCGAAATTGTCAAAGGTGACAACAATATTAAAGTCACATATAGACAAGGTGAGGGCGCTTCACTTAATATCCAATTCTCTTTCAATTTAATTGGAGATGCTAGAGTTGTTATTACTGATATCCTTTGGGAAGCAGCTTTAGCTGCACCAGAAGGTGTTGTCGTTAGTGAAAACGCTGGTGTATATACAATCGCATTCGCTGCTGTTACAGGTGCTGATAGCTATAAAGCATATTATGTCAATACCGATGGACAAGCAGTTGATAGTGAAACAGTTACCAATGGTGGCCAATTAACAAAAGTTTCTACATTACCAGATGGCAGATACAAAGTATTTGTTACCACAGTTAAAGGAACAAAAGAATCATCATATTCAACTTCTTATGGTCAAATCACCAAAGGTGAACAACAAGCAGTTGTCCCAGCAGGTGGACCAAAAGCCAATATTGGTCCTGGTGAAGAACATAATCAACAAACAGGCGCTCTTACCTTACCAGATGATAAATTTGTCTACTGGGCAGATCAATGGTATTGCGGTTCAGGTGTTACTGTTATTGAAGGTGATGCATATACTGAAGAAGGAACAGTTACCGCAAAATATACTGCTGAAGCAAATAGTAACTGTGCATGGGGATTCCAAATCTTCTATAAGAACACAAGCTTAACCGCTGGTAAAACATACACATTATCTTACACACTTACTTCTACACTTGCTCTTACTGTTACAGCTAATGGAGCACAAGTCGTCTTAGAAGCAGGTGTTGCTGCTAATGTCTCTGTTGAATATCAAGAAGTTGCTAATAATGCATCCTTCGCACTCGTAACACCAGTTGTTGGTGCATTTACTAATACACTCGTTATTTCTAACATCTCTTGGGTTGAGAAATAATTAAAAATTATTTGGAGGCTAATATGAAACGATTAACTTTACTTAAAACACTTCCAATTCTCTTTATAGCCTCTTTAGCTAGCTGTGGAGGAAGCCAAGGTGGAGGTTTAGCTCCTAAATCAGGAGATAAAATCTACTATGACCGTATCCTCTTTGATACATCAGATGAAACAGCGAGTAACCCATCTATTTACTTTGAAGCAAAAGATGGAGTTAAAGAAGTTAAAGTAGGAAGAGAAATAATCAAGTTTGGATATAGTGGTGGTGTCCTTACTTTAGATGCTGCTGCATTAAGAAATGCCGGACCTAAAGAATTAACCGCATCCGTTACAATGGGAAACGGCAAAAAGACATCCATTGATATCTTTAACGCTACTAAATTTATTAAAACCGCAGAAGACTTCCAAGCTATTGGCAGTTCTAAAAAAGCTTGTGAAGGTTATTATGTCTTAGCAAATGATATTGACTGTTCTTCGATTTCTAACTTTGAACCAATCGGTCAATACTTCTCTGAAAAAGATCCAAAAAACTTCTATTTCCATGGCGTTCTCGATGGAGATGGATATGCGATTAAAAACGTTACATGTACTTATTCACATTCTCCAACAGGTATGTCTGGAGGAGGATATGCATCTAACTATGACGTTTATAGCGGATCCTTTGGATTTACT
>CAMOSZ010000061.1:0-3648 GCA_946625285.1 uncultured Caryophanales bacterium
AAACAAAATTTCTTAATATATTTCCATTTGTTTTCTGGGTCTAAATCAATTTGTTTAAATAGGAGAAAACTACTTATAACAAAAAAGATAGGAACTGCGACTCTAGTTAAGGCAAAGGCAAACGATTCTCCTACTAAAGTAGGAATAGAATTATCTAACCCTACTGAACTAATGGAACTTCCTTCTGGAAAAACATGAATAGAAATAATTAATAGAGCAGCGATAAATCTTACCAAATCTAAGATTGGATAATATTTAATCTTTTTCTCGTTCATTATAGTGGTCATTTATTCTTCCTACTTTCAATCCACTTTTTAAGTGGATAATAAACTAGATAGAATAGACCAATATATCCACATTGAAGAATATAGATGATAATTTGATAGGCGATTAAGTTACCTTTAACTAGGTCAAAGAATAATCCAAACGGGGTGCCATCTCCTCCTAAGAAGAACATGTAATTCTTTCCGGTGAGGTAGTCTACGGTTAAGGTGATAGACATATAGACAAATAGAAGTCCAATAACAAAAGGAATATTTCTTTTTTCCATTTTGTTTAACTTTGCTTTAAAGACAAACATTGCGGCAAATGTTGAGATAGAGTGACTAACCGCACTTATAAGAGATAAATAACTAAAGGCTGGATGGCTATCATAGATATTACCCGCTAAATAGTTGCCCATAATTCCCATAATGAATCCACATATTGCGATAAAATCAAAACAGATATCCTGAACTCTTCCTTTAGTAAAAGCTGCTAGAGGAATAACAAACACCATCATGTCACAGAAGAATAGTGGAAGGTTTTCTAATAGATTATTACCAACATCATTAGTGGTGGCTAATAAGAAGCTCATCTTCATAATTACTAAAGTAAAAATAGCAATAGATGCGAATATTAATACCAGTCTCTGCTTTTTAGGATTATCTCTATATTTTTTGCCTAAGAAATAGCCTAGAGTAATTAGTCCAGCAAGGATAATTGTGACACTTAAAAGGTGTGACCAAGAAAAGAGCCCGGCAGCTGGCCTGTCCTTTTCTAGAAAGAACCATTCGTAAAACCACATATATATAAAATTATAACACAAAATGGACGTGGTGATTTTTCGTTACGAAAAAAACATAAGGTAATATTAAACGGCAAAATTCGTGAAAGTTCAACTAACTATTGCGTTTTTTGCCGATTGGTATAAACTAGAATTATGAATAAATTCATGACCATTAAAGAAGCATCTATATTATGGAACTTATCAGAGAGAAGCACTCGCAATTACTGTGCCAACGGAAGAGTAGAAGGTGCTCTATTTAAAGATGGATTGTGGCTTATTCCTATTGATGCTAAAAAACCAGTTAGAACTAATGAAAAAGAAAACAAGAATTATCTATTAGAAAGATTAAGAGAAGAAAAGAAACATAGCATTAAAGGTGGAATTTATCATAAACTTCAAATCGATTTAACTTATAACTCCAACCACATGGAAGGTAGTGAACTAACTCACGATCAAACTAGATACATTTTTGAAACTAGAACCATTGGTGTAGAAAATAGCAACGAAGTTATTAAAGTTGATGACATCGTTGAAACCATTAATCACTTCTCAATGATTGATAGAGTGATTGATTTTGCTAATTATGAATTAAGCGAAGCGTTTATTAAAGAACTGCATATGATTCTTAAAACCGGAACTTCTGATTCTAGATTATCTTGGTTTAAAGTTGGCGATTATAAAAGAAGAGCAAACGCAGTTGGAGATATTGAAACCACACTTCCTAGACTAGTTCCTCAAGAAATGAAAAAACTTGTGAACGAATATAACAAAAAAGAAAAGCACACTCTTGAAGAAATTATTGAGTTTCATGTTAAGTTTGAAAGAATTCATCCATTCCAAGAAGGCAATGGAAGAGTAGGACGTCTAATAGCGTTCAAAGAATGCCTAAAAAACAATATTGTTCCTTTTATCATTTTGGATAGTAAAAAGATGTTTTATTATCGTGGACTTAAAAATTGGGATAAAGAACGTGGTTGGCTTATTGATACATGTCTAGATGGACAAGATATAGTTAAATCATATTTAGACTATTTTGGAATACGGTATAAATCATAATTATAAAAAATGATGGCTACCTATAGGGTAGCTTTTTAAATAGCGTATTTTTTTGTCTTTTCGTGTGTGACACTTTTGTGCGCACGCAGTGCTACAATCTTTCTTTGATTTGCAAGGAAAGGAGAAGATCTTCTTATGAATAAGAAAGCATTAATGCTATTAACATCTGGATTCTTTACCACATTATGTATCTCGACTGCAGTAGTTAATGTGAGTCATTCAGAAAACTTCATTGGTCGCGCTGCTGAAGGTGACCCATATCAATTTTCAATTCACTCACCTTTATACACTGGTAGTTCAGAATCTGGTGAAGGATATAGCTATGTTCAAACCACAAACGGAAATAACATAAAAGTTAAATACAACAAGTTATCACCATTTGAAACAAGCGAAGGCAAAAGATATCAAACTGGTTTTAACTCAATTAAGCCAGGTTCTTATATCGAAATCATGAAAAACGGCGATATTGAAGGTCTTGCTGGAATTACTAGAGTCACAGTTAAATGTGTTGGAAATAGCAATTCTTCAATGCTAAGAGTCCATTATGGTTGGGAAGAAGGCCAAATGATGAATTACATTGAAAAAATCGTTTCTCCGTTCGATAACAAGGATTACACATTTGATTTACCAAACGGTCCTTCTTACGTAAGAATTGATTCCACAACTTTTAGTAGCACATCTGGTCAATACTCGATTGGACTTAACAACATTATATTTACATATACATGTTCAACATCAGTAAACCCATATTCAGTTGATAATTATGAATTGAACTTAGTCGATGATCATTATGAAGTTGCTAGATATAGAGGCACCGATAACTCTTTAGTTGTTCCTAGTGAATATGATGGATTACCAATCACTGCAATCGCCGATAATTTTGCAGTTGATATTGGAATGAACAAGATTACCTCCGCTGTTCTTCCATCATCAATCACACGCATTGGTAAATCAGCTTTTAATGGCGCTTCCAAACTTGAGACAATCAATTTAGAACATGTTACCGATATTGATTATAGAGCGTTCTTTAATTGTTCAAAATTAGGTAGTACTAGTGCAATTGAGTTATACGCTAATGTAATTGGTGAAGGTGCATTCACTCAATCAGGTTTAACAGAAGTGAGTATCTATTCTCATAGTGGAACAGTTGATTTTGGTCCGAAAGTGTTTGTGAATTGTTACAGCCTAACAAACGTTGTCTTTGGTGATGATACCACCATGGTTTACCGTTATTCACTATTCACAAGTTGCAATACGCTAGCAAGCATTACGTTGCCAGTAACTATGAATTATTATGATAGTGGATCAGGGTTCCATCCAAACATGTTAGAACATTCCATATTTGACGATTGCGCAAGTTTATCTACTGTTAACTACTCAGGTACGATTACACAATGGAATAGTATTGATCAAGGTAACACCTACCACTGGTATGATGACATTCCTGTAACAGTAGTGCACTGTACTGATGGCGATGTTAACATCAAATAATTAACAAAATAACTAAACACTCTCAAATCGATCTCGCTATTGATGAGAGTGTT
>CAMOSZ010000062.1:0-26589 GCA_946625285.1 uncultured Caryophanales bacterium
CTTTCGCTGGTATTTCTTTTCTGAATATTCCTTCAATCGCAATGACAAGTAAATGCCACCCATCTAATCCTGGGAATGGTAACAAGTTAATAATTCCTAAGTTAACGGAGATTAGTCCCCAGTAGAATAAGAATGTTCCAAATCCATTCTCTTGCAAGATTTTGGTAGTCGACACTCCTATAGCGATAATGCCACCGACATTTTTCCAACCATCTTCAGTAAATAAAGAACCTAATCCTCTAACGATAAGAGTGGCACTATTACCAAAGTCTTCAAACGTCTTGCCAAGAGCCTCACCAAAAGAGTTTCTACCAACATCTAACTGCATGGATAAACCAAGGTTATCTGGTAAACGATATGCATCGTTAACTTTATTTAATTCCACTGAACCTAAAGAAGTAGCAACTCCTCTACCAGTTGGATTATCATCATCCATAACATATAAACTAAATTGAATTCTATTTGGTTCTGCACCTAATTCTGTTTTTTTAGTAAATAAGTCTTTGCCAAGTAAATTAGGATAAGGCATGGAATAATTCTGAACATTAATACATTTAACAATCTTTCCATCAACTTCTTCTTGATAGATATCACCGCTGACAGTTACTTCGCTATTATCAGGAACGAATTTAAATGTTTTAAATTGATCTTCAGTAAATGTAACTTTTGCAATGACATATTCGTCATCTAACGTTCCACTATCATTGACCATAGCGAATTCAACAAGATAATTTTTGCTTTCATCTTGTTTATAGCGATATCCACTTGTAAATCCAGTAACAGAATTAATAACAACATCGCTTCCTGAATAATCAGTAGTCATAATTGACGCGATACTTACTACTGGGTCAGTACCAATAAGATAATCACCAAATGTTAATCTTTCATAACTTACCGCGTGATTGATTAAAGAAGTATCTTTAATGGTAAGGGTGTTATAGTTAAAGCCAATATAAGCATCTTTATTTGAGGCATCTGTATAAGTAATAGAGGCATTTTCATCATAGAAAATAAAAGTGCTATCATCATAAGAAAGAACAGAAGCATAAACTGCATCTTTACTCTTTAGACCAGCGTTATAAGCGATAGAGTCAGGAGCAACAGTAATGTGGCCATATCTTCCTGCATAAGTTGGGAAACCGACTTCATAAACGAAGAAGATAACAATCGCAAGAAGGAAGTTCATCGCTACTCCCGCGGCCATAATAATGGCTCTCTTCCACTTTTTAATGGCTAATAAGCTTCTACTTGGATCAATTTCTAATCCTTCAGGAACAGATTCTTGTTCTCCATACATTGAGACAAATCCACCAAAAGGAATTGCTCTGATAGAGAAATATGTTTCACCATTTTTTCTTTTTCTTGAAAAGAGTTTTGGACCAAATCCAACCGCATATTCAAAGCAATACACTTTAAATGTTTTAGCGGCAATTAAGTGTCCAGCCTCGTGGACCATAACTAAAGTAGAAAGGCAAACAATAAATAAAAGTATATATAGTACAATCATTAAATTTGTTCTCCTTTCATAATTTGTTTCACTAATAATTCAGCTTTCTCATTAATCTTCTGGTCAACTTCAATAATTTGAGTCAAAGATGGATGAGAAATATTTTTATGTTCATTCATGCATTTAATAACAATGCGTTCGATATCTAGGAATGAGATATCTCCTTTTAAGAAATGAGCAACCGCTACTTCGTTAGAACGGTTTAATACTGCTCCATAAGTTCCCTTTTTAGTTAGGACAGTACCTGCTAGAGCCACTAAAGGATATCTATCAGGATTAAATTCATGGAAATGTAATCCTTTCAGTTCTTCTAAAGAAGAGAATGTTTGAGTGGCAAACGGAATCTTGCCTTCGTATAAAGCAAATTTAATTGGATTTCTCATATCTGGTTTAGAGATTTCACCACGATATAAGCCGTCTTCATATATTAAATATGAATGAAGATGAGATTCATCATGAAGCGTAACTCCAATCTTATTAATTGGATAATGATATAAATATCCTGCTTCAATAATTTCAAAACATTTATTGATCATCGTAGCGCAGTCGATAGTAATCTTAGCGCCCATCACCCAAGTTGGATGATTTAATGCATCTTTAGTAGTAACATTATTTAATTCATCACGACTAAGTTTTCTAAATGCTCCTCCACTAGCGGTAAGCATCATCTTTTTGACATTTTTGTCATCGACTTTTAAACATTTCCATAAAGCGGAATGTTCGCTATCGATTGGGAAGAGTTCTCCTTTTCCTTTGGAAAGTAAATCGTTAATGAATTCTCCTCCAACGACCAAGGACTCTTTATTCGCTAACGCGAGTTTTTTGTTATTTTCTAAAGAAACAATAGATGGGATTAGACCACTAAAACCAACCAAAGCGTTAACAACCATTTCAGCGTCTACCATAGTAATTAAATCTTCTAAATGGTTATCTTTTTCGTTTAAGAAAGTAACATGAGGATATTTTTTAGAATAATATTTAGCTTTTGATTTATCTCTAAGATAAACATGAGTTACTTCTTTATGTTTCTTTAAGATATATGAGATACATCTAGTGCGATATCCGACTGAAAAACCACGAAGAGAAAAGTCTTGTGGGTTCTTTTCAATAACATCAATGGTTTGCTGACCAATTGATCCAGAAGCGCCTAGAAGTAAAATATTCATACTACACTAAGATATTGACCCAATCCATGCTGGTCATAACTGTGACAATAAAGACAGTGATAGAAGCAACGATAGAAGTAAAAATAATTGAATCTAATCTATCAAGTACTCCACCATGACCCGGAATGAGTTTTCCATAATCTTTAATTCCCCAATATCTCTTAATCGCAGAGAAGACAAAGTCTCCTAATGTCGCAAAGAATGGAGTGAGGAATGAAAGAATTAAAATGTTATACCAATGTTCCTTATTAAAGGAATCAAGGAATGGCATATCACAGAAGGCAAAAACTAATCCAACTGAGCTACAGACCAAGAAGGAAATAATAATTCCTCCAAAGAATCCTTCCCAAGTTTTATTTGGGGAAATCCTTTCGTTCATTTTTGTCTTTCCAAAAAGAACACCAACGAAATATGCTCCTGTATCTGTCATAACCGCAGAAAGGAAGACAAAAAGAATTAATAAAGCAGGGATAACCGTTGTTTCAGGAGTGAATGTTAGCGATTTAATTGTTTGTAATCCTCTATTAACCATTGGGAAATAACGTAAATAGAATAAGCATTGGAAGCCAAATCCTAATAAGATTCCCATAGTAATTAAGAAGCTAGCGTCCACTACTGAGAAATCTTTATAAATAACGGTAAGCCAAAACATAAAGAAGAAACCAAGCACCACAGGGAGAATAGGTAATAATATTTCTCCGTAATATGCATCAGGTCTATTAAAGGACGCTGAGTTTTTAACGATTTCTCTAAACATTGGCCAAAACGCTATTAAAGAAACAAAAATGACATAAACAATATAAATGAACACCGTTCTTTTTCCAGCGCATCCTAAAATCTCATAACATGCAAAGCAAAGAGCAAGAGACATGAGGATGAAATAGATCCAGTCTCCTAGGATAATGGCAGGAACAACTAAGCAAATCAAAACGGCCGCTGAAATGATGCGGACAAGCATGGATTTCTTTGTTTTTGTTGTTAATTCATTATGATGTAATTCGTGTCTTTCATGATTAGCAACATTATTTTTCTTCATCATTTATCGTTCCAAACCTCCTATTCCTTGTGTAATATTCTTCGATGCATTTTCTAAATTCTTCTTTGGTAAAATCTGGCCATGGGATACTTGGGAATATGAATTCCGCATAAGCAAGTTGCCATGGGAGATAATTACTAGTTCTAAGTTCACCACTAGTTCTCACTAATAAGTCAACTGGCGGTAAGTCTTTCGTATATAAGTAAGATTCAAATTTTTCTTCAGTTAAATCTTCAATATTTAGTTTCTTATCTTCGACATCTTGAGCAAATAACTTTGCGGCCCTTACTATTTCTGCTCTGCCTCCATAATTAAGGCAAATATTGAAATAGAAATTACTAAAATCTTTTGTTTTCTCTATCGCATCATTAATTGTCTTTTGAGTTTTCTTTGGTAATCGAGATATATCTCCACTGACAATGACACGTGATTTATCTTTGATAATTCGGTTAATTTCTTTCTTGAAGAAGATATCTAAGTAATTGAATAGATGTTTAATTTCGTCTTCTGGACGATTCCAGTTCTCGGTCGAAAAAGCGTATAAGGACATAGCCTTAATACCTTGTGCTAAACATTCTTCGTATATTTCAATAATACGATCACATCCAGCTTTATGACCGAGGTGACGAGGAAGTCCTCTTCGTTTTGCCCAGCGTCCATTTCCGTCCATAATGAACGCAACATGTTTCAATTTAAATTCTTCTTTTTTCATAACGTACCAAGATAAGTATACAATAAAAGCGCGCCTAAGCGCACTTATTAATGTTAGTTTTTTTCTAAAAGAAATTTGGTTTATTAACGAATAGTTAGATTGCCATGATTTCTTTTTCTTTTTCAGCGAGGATATTATCGATATCTTTCACTGCATCATCAGTGACTTTTTGGATATCTTCTTGCGCTCTTTTGAGCATATCTTCTGGATAAGAATCATCAATCTTGACAACATCCATGTAATCTCTTCTGACGTTTCTAACCGAGACTTTAGCATCTTCAGCGTAGCGGTGAGCTTGCTTAACGATATCTTTTCTACGTTCTTCGGTTAAGGCAGGGATAATTAATCTAATGCAAATACCTTCGTTGATTGGATTAATTCCTAAATCAGAGGCATTAATCGCAGAAACAATGTTTTTGACATCATTCTTATCATAAGGTTTGATGAGAAGTTGTCTTGGTTCTGGGACTGTGATAGATGAAATTTGGTTGATTGGTGTCATACTTCCATAATAATCAACTTCAATGCTATTAAGCATTGCTGGAGAAGCACGTCCTGTTCTTAAAGTTGAAAGTGAATTGCGGTAACTTTCAATACATTTGTTCATCTTTTCTTTTGCTTCTAGTGCATAAGCATCCATGTTTTTTTATCTCTCCTTTTTGCAAATCGTTCCAACATTTTGGCCTTTCGCCGCTTTTTGGAAGTTTTCTGTGTCTTGCATTGAAAACACTAAGATTTCAATGTCGGTTTTTTCAATGAGTTCAACCGCTGTTTGATCCATGATTTGGATATTCATATCCCTCATTTCTTTATAGGTAATTTCAGGATAGAATTTTGCATCAGCGTAAACTGTTGGATCTTTATCGTAAACACCTTTAACACCATTTTTGGCCATTAAAATAGCATCACAATCAGTTTCAATAGCTCTTAAGGTCGCTGCAGTGTCTGTGGTGAAGAATGGTTTTCCAGTTCCACCAGCAAGGAAACATATTTTTCCTTGAGATAAGTCACTTTTTACTTTATCAGCATCGTAAGCAATTGTCACTTCTTTAATTTCAGGAATTGCACTATAAACGACCGAAGGAACTCCAAGTTTTTTAAGAGCACTACTCATAGCAACGGCATTAATCACAGTGCCAAGCATGCCCATATAATCAGCAGGAACTCTTTCAATTCCAATCTTTTCAGCAACTTTACCACGCCAAATATTTCCAGCGCCGATAACGATTGCTACTTCCATTCCATCGTCATGAAGAATTTTAATTTTCTCGCAAATAGAATGAAGAGATTCGACATCAATGATGTTGCTTGAATCTTTAATTCCGAGTGCTTCACCTGATAATTTTAGCAAGACTCTTTTATACATAATTCGTCTCCTTATTTTCTTGTAAAAAAAGAAACACAAAATGTGTTTCTATTTTTGGTTTGTTATTTTGCTTGGCTCATGACTTCACTAGCAAAGTCATCTTTTCTCTTTTCAATACCTTCACCAACTTGGTAACGGACAAATGCTAAAACCTTGACGCCTTTTTCTTTTAAGAATTGGCCAACAGTTTTGCTATCATCCATTAAGAATGGTTGAGCTTCAAGAGTCATTTCAGCAAAGTATTTGTTGATTTTGCCTTCGAGAATCTTCTCTAAGACTGGAGCTGGTTTATTAGCGAGTTTTTCATCGTTTTTAGCAGCTTCTTTTTGGACTTGCATTTCGTGTTCTCTAACATCAGCAGGAACATCTTCAACAGTTAAATATTGAGGATTGTTTGCAGCGATGTGCATGGAGATTTGCTTTGCAAGTTCATCATCACCACCGCTTAAAGAAACAGCGACAGCGATTTTTCCACCCATGTGGATATAACTACCGATAACGTTGTTATCTTGTGGGATGATTGTGAATCTTCTTAAATCGAATTTTTCACCCATCTTGACTGTAGCATCAGCGAATAAATCTGTGGTGAGTGCTTTAGCAGCTTCAACATCTTTTGGTTCATTCTTGAGAATAACGTGAGCAATTGCCTCAACGAATTCACGGAATGCGTCACCTTTAGCAACGAAGTCTGTTTCACAGTTAACTTCTAAAACAACAGTCTTGCCACATTTTGGGCATTTCACTGCTAAGGCTAAGCCTTCTGCAGCAATACGGTCTGCTTTCTTAGCAGCTTTGGCAATGCCTTTTTCTCTTAACCAGTCACATGCCTTATCGACATCATTGTCACAAGCTTCGAGTGCGGCTTTACAATCGTTTAATCCAGCACCGGTTCTATCACGGAGATCTTTGATTAACTTAATATCGGCCATAATTATTTCTCCTCTGGTTTTGGTTCGGCTTTTTTAGCAGGTTTCTTTGCTGCTGGTTTTTTAGCAGCAGCTGGTTTTTCTTCTTTCTTTAATTCGGCTTCTTCAGCGGCAACAGCAGCAGCCTTATCGTGGCTTGCTTGACGTAAAGCTTGTTCTCTTTCATAAGCTTCTTGTCTTGCAGCTCTTTCAGCACGAATTTTTGCTAATTTTTCAGCATTTTCTCTATCTGTTTGTTTGATGACTTCTTTCATAGTGACATCTTCACCTTCGTCTTTTGTATAAGCAACGACTGGTAAGCCACCTTTGCTTTCAACGATAGCATCAGCGATAACCGCTAAGATTAAGCTAACGCTTCTGATTGCATCATCATTTGCTGGAATGACATAGTCAACTAAATCTGGATCACTGTTTGTATCGATGATACCAAAGATTGGGACTCCGAGTTTTCTAGCTTCTGCAACAGCATTATGTTCGAGGTTTGGATCAATGACAAAGAGTGCATTTGGGATCTTTCTCATTTCTTTAATGCCATCTAAATTCTTAGAGAGCTTTTCTTTTTCTTTTCTTAATTGAGCAGCTTCAACTTTTGGTAATAAGTCGAGTTCGCCTTCTTCTTCTCTTCTTTCAAGTTCTTTTAAGAATCTGATACGACCTTGAATGGTCTTGAAGTTGGTGAGTGTTCCACCTAACCAACGGTTGGTGATGTAGAAGCTTCCGGAACGTAATGCTTCAGCTTCAACTGCTTCTTTACATTGTTTCTTTGTTCCAACAAAGAGAACTTTACCGCCATTATCGACGATTTCTTTCATTGCTTTATAAGCAACGATGATTAAGTCTACAGTCTTTTGTAAATCGATGATGTAGACACCGTTACGAGCACCATAGATGTATTTCTTCATCTTTGGGTTCCAACGTCTTGTTTGATGACCAAAGTGTGCACCAGCTTCTAAAAGCTTTTTCATGGTGATAATTGGTGCATCAGGATCATGCATAACTGCTTCCATTGTGGCTGGAGCAGCTGCTTCTACTGCTTTTTCTTCAGCAGCGACAACTTTTGTTTCTTCGCTCATTTTGAGCCTCCTTATGTTTTTGCCTCCACCGCTTCTAACAACCACCCTCGCTAAAGCGAGACAATGGGGTTGAATCCACGATGTGTGTAGTCTGTATATCTATACAGCGTGTTAATCATACCAAAATACGATATGTTCAACAAGAGAAAAATATAAATATTTTGCTGATTATTTCTTTCTCGCTCGAGGATGAGCCGCTAAATAGGTTTCTTTCATCGATTCCTCAGTAACGTGAGTATATACCTGTGTAGTGTTTAAACTCTCATGGCCTAATAATTCTTGAATAATCCTTAAATCAGCACCATTTTCTAATAAATGAGTAGCAAAGCTATGTCTAAGAATATGAGGGTGCAATCCAACAAAGGAACCAGTTTTTTGTTCTATTTGATCAAGAATGTATTCGAGCCCTCTAGTCGTTAACTTATTTCCGTGGTCATTTAAGAAGAGTACTTTAGTGCCTTCTTTATTCCTACTAGCAAGTTCCATACGCGTTGTTTTCATGTAGGTTTCGATGTCTTTTTTGCATTCTTCGGATATTGGAACAATTCTTTCTTTGTTTCCTTTTCCTAATACTCGAAGGGTTCTTCTAGGAAGAGAAACCGATTGAAGTTCTAAAGAAACTAACTCGCTAGCGCGGATTCCAGAATAATATAGAGTGGACAAAATCGCTTGGTCTCGATAGGCAAGTAAATCATCTCTTTTTTTATTCTCATCTAAAATCTCTCTCACTTGGTCTTTATACAAAAACTTTGGGAGAGTCTTTTCGGTTTTTGGAGATGAGACAAACACAAATGGATTGTCTTTGACCATTTCTCTACGGACCATGTATTTATAGAAGTGCCTTAAGGCACATAGTCTTCTTTTGCAGCTTCTTTTGGAAACGCCACTATTGAGTTCATCAGTTAAGAAGTTACGGATGACAATTTGATCCACTTCTTCCATATCAAGTCCTTCTTCGGAAAGGAAACGGAAGAATTTGTCAATATCTCGAGAATAGGAAATGATAGTCTGAGAAGAATAATTTCTCTCATATCTTAAATAATTAAGAAAGTCTGCAGTTTGTCTATTCATAGCTCACCTAATATCATAACAAAAAAAGACGTTAACTGCGTCTTCTTTTGATTATCTTTTCCATGTGATTACATTTTGGATAATTAGTGCATCCAAGGAAATATCCATATTTACCGCGTTTCTTTACGAGATAACCGGTTTCACAATCAGGACATTTCTTCACATATTCAGATTCTTGAGTTTCTGGTTTTGGAGCTTTTTCTATGTAGTTACAGGTTGGGTAACCACTACAAGCAACAAAGGTTTTACCTTTAGAGTACGCTCTTTCGACAAGTGGTTTACCACAAATTGGGCAATTTCTACCAACGTAAACTACTTCTTTCTTTTCTTTTTTAACATAGTTACAGGTTGGGTAATTAGAGCAACCAATGAAGCGTCCATTTTTGCCTTCTTTATAGACTAAAGGAGCACCACATTTTGGACACATTTCTCCAGTAGGTTCAGCCTCATCAACATACATGATTTTATATGCATTATCAATTTTATTGATAAAGTCATAATAGAAATCAGAGATGATAGATAACGAACTCTCTCCACCTTCAGAAATAGAGTCAAGTTTGGCTTCCATTTCAGCGGTATATTTAGCATCAACAATTTCTGGGAAATATTTATCTAATACGTGAGCGGTTTTCTTGCCTTGATCAGTAACAGTCAAAATACCTTTTTCTTCAACAACATATTTTCTCTTCTTTAAAGTTGAGATTGTTGAAGCGTAAGTTGATGGTCTACCAATACCTACTTCTTCCATTAGTTTAACGATTTTAGCTTCGCTATAACGTGATGGAGGGGCAGTAAATTTTTGTTCAATACTGCTATTAACAATACTGAAATTATCACCAACATTGACATCTGGTAATTCTTTGTAATGTTTCTTATCGTCTTCTTCTTTATAGATGATTTCATAACCTTGGAATAAGGTTCTTGTGAAGTCTGTTTTAAATTTCACTCCGTTGACATCTAAGGTAATAGTAAGAATTTCTTCTTTCTTTCCTTTTAATAATGAAGCGATAGTACGATTATAAATTAATTTATAAAGGTTATATTGATCAGGAGTTAAATATTGTCTAACTGATTCTGGGGTTTGGTGATTAGCGGTTGGCCTAATAGCTTCATGAGCATCTTGCGCTAATTCGCCAGCTTTAACTTTTTTAGGCGAACCTAAATACTCTTTTCCAAAGTGGTCTAAAATGAATTTCTTTGCTCTTTCAATAAAGATAGGCGCTAAACGAGTAGAGTCAGTTCTCATATAGGTAATTAAACCCATATGCTCGCCATTAACATTAATACCTTCATAAAGTGATTGAGCCACTCTTTGAGTTTTATCGGTTTTAAATTTTAAACGCGAGAAAGCTTCTTGTTGAAGAGTAGAAGTAGTAAATGGTTCTTTACTATCAATAGTCTTAACTGTACGTTCAACATTAGTCACTACTGCTTTATCTTTTAATAGTTTTAAGATAGCTTCAGCGTGTTCTTTTGTAAGGATTTCTTTCTTGCCATCTTTATCGCAAACGAAAGATAATTCATGTTCTTTGTTATTTAATAAAATAACACAATTAATTTTATAGTATTCTTCTGGGACGAATGATTCGATTTTAACTTCTTGATCAGCGGCGAGTTTTAATGTTGCTGATTGAACTCTTCCTGCACTCTTAGAGTGAATCTTTTTATTTAGCAAAGCAGAAAGCTTAAAACCGATAATACGGTCAAGCATTCTTCTAGTTTCTTGAGATGAGACTAACGCTAAATCGATGGTGCGTGGATGCTTCATCGCTTCACCAATTGAATCACGGGTAATTTCGTGGAATTCAAGTCTCTTATTAGTAGCAATATCTAAATCAAGCACTTTTGCTAAGTGCCAGGCAATAGCTTCTCCTTCTCTATCAGGGTCGGTTGCAAGAATAACCTCTTCTGACTCCTTGGCGAGCTTTTGTAAATCATACACTACCTTTTTCTTATCTTTATTAATAATATACGCAGGCGCGAAGTTGTTCTCGACATCTATTCCTAAGCCACCCTTACCTCTAGTTGCTAAATCGCATATATGTCCATATGATGCTTTAACAATATAGTCGTCGCCTAGGTATCTTTTGATTGTTTCACATTTGGTTGGAGATTCGACAATAACTAGCTTCATAACTGGATAAAATTATGGTCTTTAAACACTCAAATAGTCAACGACAAAAAAGATATATTTTTCCTTAAATAATTTAATATTTAATTTCCTATAATATTTTTCTTCACTCCATCATTTCGATGACTTGTTTAGCGTTTTCTACTAGGGTTGCACCATCTCTAATATGGGAGTTACACCCTGAATTTCCATAGTCAGTAGAAGGAACACACATCACATCTCTTCCGTAACAAAGCCCATACATGACTGTAATAGAAGAACCGCTTCTTTTCTTAGATTCAGTCACTAAAATTGCTTTAGAAAACTGAGCGATAAGTCTATTTCTAAAAGGAAAGTTCTCTGCAGAAGGTGGAGTGATGCCTGGATATTCCGACACTAGAAGATGGTTTTTCTTTATCTCTTCATATATTTCTTTGTTCTTAGTTGGATAGCAAATATCTATCCCACATCCTAAAACTGCAACAGTCTTTCCTCCGTTATCAATTGTCTCTTTATGTGCGATTGCATCTACCCCTAAGGCAAGGCCAGAAACTGTGACATATTTCTTTGCAATTCCTTTCGTGATTTGTTTTGTTATATCAGCCCCTACTTCTGACGGCTTTCTTGTTCCAACAATCGCTAAATTAGTCTTTGGGTTATTAATTAAAGAAATATCTCCATAGTAGAAAAGAACCAAAGGTGGTTGATAGAGTTCTTTTAAATACTCTGGATAATCTTTATCAAGGATTGTTAAAGTCTTACAGCGAATACTTTTATTAATCCTAATGATGTCATCAACTGGAAGAATCTTTTTTTGATTGATGGCATCCACTATCGCTTTCCAGTTCCCTCGATAGTAGACGGCTTCTGCCACCAATATTTCACTTGCGGTCATAAAAAACCTCCTCATTATATATAAGGAGGGCGATTTTGCGATTTTTTTAAAAATTTTCTTTAACTTTTTTATTTAATTCTACGAATTAATTTTTTTAGAACAATGAGACCTTTTCAATAAAAAATTTTTTAACAGGAGCATAAGTCATTCTATAGATATCTTTATTAGGACCATACTTCTCTAATAATTCCATATGTAGTTTAGTCCCATATCCTTTATGCTTCGCTATTTGGTATTGAGGATATTTTTTATCTAATTCATAGCAAATATGATCACGAGTAACCTTTGCCATAATACTTGCGGCAGCAATACACATCGCTTTCGCGTCACCTTTAATAATTGCTTCAAACGGCAAATCAGTTTTAATCTTAACCGCATCAGTTAAAATCATATCAATTCGATGATTGAGCTTATTCATTGCTTCAATCATTGCTTGCCTAGACGCATTTAAAATATTGATTCGATCTATTTCTTGAGGGGAGATTTCTGCAACTGCCCACGCAATCGCGTTATCTTTGATGATTTGATACGCTTCTTCCCTTTGCTTTTCACTTAATTGTTTAGAGTCATTAATTAAGTCGCATTTAAAATCTTTAGGAAGAATAACCGCTCCGGCCACTACTGGACCAAGAAGGCAACCTCTTCCAGCTTCATCACATCCAACGATATATTGGATATCTTTACTGTAATATTGTTGTTCGTAATCTAAACTCATTCAGCTTGTTCTAGGGTAATACAACCCAATTTTCCTTCTTTAAATTCTTTTAAGATGAGGAAATCCGCTCTTGATAAATCATATTCTCCACCAGTAAGTAACCCACGTTTTTTTGCAACAAGCTCACTAACTTGAATAGGATCAGTTAAATCATCAATATCGAATCTTTCTTTCAAAGCGTTTGGATAATGCTTCTTTAAATATTTTAAAAGGTATTTAACTAGTTCATCGTTTGGTAAGATTTCTTCTCTAATTGAACCAATAAGCGCCAAATTAATAGCGTGTTCTTTATCTTCATAGTTCATAGGAAGAACGCCAGGAGTGTCTAAAAGAATAAAGTCTTTGTTAACCTTAATATATTGTTCGCCTCTAGTGTATCCTGGTTTATTTTGAACTCCGGCAGCGTTTCTTTTTGCGATGCGATTGATTAGAGAAGATTTACCGACATTAGGAACACCAATAATCATTGCTTTAATTGGCTGAGGTTTCATTCCTTTGGCCTTTTCTTTTTGATGTTTTTCTTCGCCTAATTTTTGGACTTCATCACTAATAATCTTTGTTGCCCGAGAATCGGTCAAATTCAAAATTAATAGGGAATTGCACCTATTTTTAAGGCAAATCTCCCATTTTTTGGTCTCAATAGGATCTGCCAAGTCAGATTTAGATACAACGATTAATTTCTTTTTGTTTGAGGTTCTTTTTTCAAATTCTGGATTGATTGAACTTAAAGGTGCACGCGCATCTAAAATCTCGATGATGACATCGACTAGCTTTATTTTTGCCTCGATTTCATTCAAGGCTTTTTTCATATGACCAGGGAACCAATGTATTTGAGACATAATTAACCTCTAGAAAAAGTATATTGGATTGATTTTATGTTTCTCAACAATTTGATAATTATTATCAGTGTCTTGAATGACTTTGCCATATCCTTGGATACAGATAACCTTGCCTTGAATATAGTTTTTTGTAAGTTTTTGGGTGTAATGGTATCTCATATAAGAGTCGGTACTATCGCCCCAGTTATCTCCCATAACAAAATATTCGTTATCACCTAATGTGTAATTAAATGATCTACCATATGAAGCACCTTCAATTTTCTTTCTTGTGTGGAAATGTCTTTTTCCAACATTGAAGGAATATGTTTGCCATGTTTCATATGAATCGGTAGAAATCTTATAAAATTCGTATTCTTCTGCTGGAGCAGTAATGTTATATATTTCTTCTTCATCACGATAAACAGTAAAAGTAGATTTTTCTGCATCACTAGAAAGCACTAATTTTTCGCCTGGAAAACCCCATACGCGTTTAACAATTAGTCCATTTCTTGCGTTCCATTCATCTGGATAATAAGTAATAACAACATCAAATCTTTCTAATCCATTAATTGCCGCGCTTGTTGTATCTGCTATTCCATAGTGATGAATATTTTTATTATCATCGCCAATAAGAGTAGGCATCATACTTGGGCCACTAACAAAAATATTAGTGTAGTAATAACGGTTAAAGATAAAACAGCCAGAGATAGTAATTGCGACTGTGAACACTAGATAAAATATTGGATAAAAAATTTTTTGAAATTTTTCTGATCTGAAAATATTCATAACAACATTATAAATAATTAAACAATTTATACAAAGAAAAAAGGAATCAACCGATTCCTTTAATTCTATAATCTCGTAATTATAAGACTTCTTTAATACGAGCAGCTTTACCTGAACGTTTACGGATGTAGGTAATTTTGTTTCTTCTTACTTTACCTTTTCTTACAACTTCAATGCTTGCAATACTTGGGGAATGTAATGGGAAGGTTCTTTCCACACCGATGCCACTTGACACCTTACGAACGGTAAACGTAGCATTGACACCGCCACCTCTTCTCATGATAACAACGCCTTGGAATACTTGGATTCTGGATTTGTTACCTTCGATAATACGAACAGCGACTTTGATTTCATCACCTGATTTGAATTCAGGAATGTCTGTTCTGAGTTGGGATGCTGTAATTTCTTCAACTAACTTGTTGTTCATTTGTTACGCCTCCTAGACAATTTGTTCTCTTGGTGTTCATTCTCAATTTAGACAGCGGAGCACCCGTAGCACGATAAACATGCTCGTTAATATTACCAACGAAAAACAAATCATGCAACAATTTATTTAATAAAAATAAGAAAAAATATATAAATGTAAAGCAAAAATGCTTGACACTATTCTATAAGGATATTACTATAGTAAAGCAATTTAGGAGGAAAACTAACGTGGCAGTTAAAATTAGATTAACAAGAATTGGACGTCATAAGGACCCATTCTTCCGTATCGTTGCCGCTGATAGCAGATATGCTAGAGACGGACGTTATATCGAACAAATTGGTTACTTTGATCCAGAAAAAGGCGTTGAAAACGCAGTTATCGATGAAGAATTAGCACTCAAATGGTTAGCTTTAGGAGCTACCCCATCTGACACAGTCAAAGCTATGTTCAATCGTAAAGGCATCAATGCTAAAGCACTTGAAGCTAAAAAAGGAAATAAATAAGCAATGAACTACGAGAATATCATTCATGCATTAATCGATAGCATTGTCGAAGATCCTCAATCAATTCTTATTAGAGTTGATGAAAGCGATTCAAGTAAAGATGTTCTCATTATTATCGCCGCTGAAAAAAATGATACAGCCCGTTTAATCGGACACAAAGGCACTATCGCTAACGCTCTTAGAGAAGTAGTTGGTATTGCTGGTAAAAGCGAAAATAAACACATTCATCTCAAATTTGAATCATTCGAAGAAGAAAAGGTGGGGGATTAATTACTCCCCTTTTTTATTATTATGGAATACTTAAGTTTAGGAAAAATTGTCGACTCATTTGGAATTGATGGCACGATTAAAATCTATTCCACCACATCCTTTGGATCTAAAAGATATAAAGCAGGATCTAAAGTCTTTTTGGTTAACCCACTAAATCAAGAAATGAAAGAGTGTGAGGTTGTTAAATATCGCCACTCTGGATTCTTTGATTTCGTGAAATTTGTTGAATTCAATAACCCTGAAGAAGTTAAAGAATTAAAGGGATATGAGATTCAAGTAATTAAAGATAATAAGGATTTAAATAAAGGTGAATATTTTTATAGTGATCTTAGAGGTTGCAGAGTAGTCGATGATAAAAATAATGAACTTGGTATTGTTAAAGAAGTTGAAGAATTCCCTGCTCAAATTACCTTAAGAGTGTCTCGAAAAGGTAATAAAGATTTCTTCGTTCCATTTATCAAAGAATTTATCAAAGACGTCAATATTTCCGACAAAACCATTGTAATTAATGTAATAGAGGGACTTTTATGAAGATAACAATTCTTACTTTATTCCCTGAAATGTTTGATGGCTTTATGACCAACTCAATTATTAAGCGTGCGATTTCAAAAGGAATTGTCGAAATTAAAATCGTTAATATTAGAGATTACACAAAAGACAAATATCATCGTGTTGATTCTGCTCCAGTTGGAGGAGGAGCCGGCCTTATTATGAAGTGTCAACCAATCGTTGATGCCCTAAACAATAATAAGAGTAAATCGTCCAAAACTATTATGCTTTCTCCTCGTGGAAACACTTATAATCAATCAAAAGCTAAAGAGTTATCTAAGCTAGATGACATTATACTACTTTGTGGACATTATGAAGGCATCGATGAAAGAGTTAATAAGTATGTTGATGAGCAAGTTTCTATTGGAGATTATATCTTAACTGGTGGAGAACTCGGCTCAATGATTATCAGTGATTCTATTATCCGTTTATTAGATGGAGCAATCGCTGAAGAATCAATATCTGTCGAAAGCTTTGATGATGATTTATTAGAGTATCCTCAATACACTGAGCCATACGATTATAATGGTGACAAGATTCCAGATATCTTATATTCAGGAAACCATCAAGCGATTGATAAATGGAGAAAAAAGAAATCGCTTCTATTAACTAAAGAGCATCGTCCAGATCTGTTTGAAAAACACATTCTTACCAAACAAGAGAAGAAACTTCTTCAAGAAGATGACAAAGAAAAAGCGAGTTGGGAACTCGCTGCAATAGAAAAAAGTAAAAAGTTCATTAAGTGATTCTATCTGAATCCACCGAAACCACCTAATCCACCCATTGGCGGCATCTTGCCGCTTTTTTTATACTGTTCCATCTTCTTCATCATTTCTTTCATGTTTTCATATTTCTTTAAAACACGATTAACATCACTGACTTGTTTGCCACATCCGTTAGCAACTCTAATTTTTCTAGAGTATTGGAAGATTGATGGATTACGTCTTTCTTCTAGAGTCATGGAATTAATAATAACTTCGAAGTTTTTCATCTCTTTTTCTCCGGCGGCTTGTTGCTCTGGAGTAATCTTTGGAGCACCAGGTATCATCTTCAATAAACCACCAAGAGACCCCATATTTTGGATTTGTTTCATTTGTTTTAGCATGTCATCTAAATCAAATTTACCACTCATCATTTTATTAGCGGTTTTTCTGGCTTCTTTCTCATCGACTTCTTCTTGAACCTTTTCAACAAGAGTCATGACATCTCCCATTCCTAGGATTCTATCTGCCATACGATCAGCGTGGAAAATATCTAAGTCTGATACTTTTTCACCAACACCAGATAATTTGATTGGAACACCAGTCATATGTCTAATACTTAAAGCAGCACCACCACGGGCATCGCCATCAAGTTTAGACATAATAATGCCAGTTAATGATAATAAATCATTAAATGCTTTTGCGACATTAACTGCATCTTGTCCAGACATCGCGTCCACTAATAATAGGATTTCATCTGGAGATACTTCTTTCTTGATTTCGCTTAGTTCATTCATTAAAGCTTCATCGATTGCAATACGACCAGCAGTATCAATGATCAAAACATCATAATGATCATTAAATGCTTTCTCTTTGGCTTCTTTAGCAATTTGTACAGGAGAAACATTCGTTCCTTTAGAAAAGACTGGAACATCAATTGATTTAGCGATTTGCTCTAATTGGTCAATAGCGGCTGGACGATATACGTCACCTGCTGCAAGAAGAACTTTCTTTTTAAGTTTGTTCTTCATCAAATAAGCAAGCTTACCAGCAGAAGTAGTTTTACCACTACCTTGTAAACCCACTAAAAGGATAACGGTTGGTCTATTGTTTTGATATTGGATTTCATTCTCTCCGCCACCAAGAAGTTCTTCTAATTCATCATGAACGATTTTAGTAATCATTTGGCTAGGATTGAGTTTAGTTAAAACATCTTGTCCGATAGCTTTTTCTTTAACATTGTTAATGAATTCTTTAACAACTTTGTAGTTTACATCAGCTTCGAGTAATGCAATACGAATTTCTTTTAACATTTCGTCCATATTGGACTCAGTTAAACGAGCTTGTCCACGAAGCTTTTTAAAGATTCTAGATAATTTCTCTGTCAGATTTTCAAATGCCATTGTCAAGCTCCTCTATTAATTCGTTGATGATTTTCTTTTCTTCTTCATTTGCTGCTATTTTAGATAGTTCTTCGACTTTTGAGCGGATTTTTTCACTCTTCTCAAGTGACTTAACACTATTTTCAAAAGAATCGAGTTTTTTAGTTCCTTTACTTAGCGCATCTTCAACAGCAGCTCTAGAGACGCCTTTATTTTCACTAATCTCTGAGATTGATAAATCTAAAAAGAAATAATCGTAAAGAATATCTTTTTGAGCGTCGCTTAATAGACCGCTATATAGGTTAAATAGTTTTGTGTATCTAATTGTCTTTTCAATCTTTTCCATAACTATTTTTCAACACATAATCCATAGATGTAACTTTCAAGATCAAATTCCTTTAAATCTTCCATCTTTTCGCCTAGTCCAATAAATCTTACTGGGACACCTAATTCATCTCTGATTGCTAAAATGATGCCGCCTTTACTTGTGCCATCCATTTTAGTAATAACTACACCGGTTAAATCGGTTACTTCAGCAAATGCTTTTGCTTGAACTACACCATTTTGTCCAGTTGTTGCATCAATTACTAAGAAAGTTTCGTGTGGTGCATTAGGAATAACTTTCCCAATAACTCTTTTTAATTTAGAAAGTTCATCCATTAGATACTGTTTTGTTTGAAGTCGACCAGCGACATCAACAATAACCAAATCAATATTCTCTTTTTTAGCCTTAGTTACTCCATCATATGCGACAGAGCTTGGGTCAGAATTATATTCTCCCTTAACTAAACCAATTCCTAAGCGATCAGCCCAAATTTGAAGTTGTTCACTTGCTCCTGCTCTAAATGTATCAGCAGCAACAAGAAGAACTGACTTACCTTGATCAATGTATCTTTTAGATAATTTAGCGATTGTTGTAGTTTTTCCTACCCCATTTACTCCAACTACAAGTAAAACGGTTGGTCCATCATTAACAAATCTTACATCTGTTAAAGATTCACCTTTTTCCATATATCCTTCAAACATATGGTCGATAAGGATTTCATTTATTTCTTCTGCGGTAGTTAAATGATTCTTTTTGCTTTCTTCAAGAACTTCATCAATGATTCTTAAAGTGAGTTTAACTCCAACATCACTTTCAATAAGAATTTCTTCTAATTCTTCAAAGTATTCTTGATTAACTTTCTTATATTTCTTGGAAAGAGAATTTAGCTTATTAGAAAAATTTTGGCGAGATTTCGCCATACCTTCACTATAGGATTCAATTTCTTCGGTTTTCTTTTTAGAAAACTTTTCTTTTAAAAATGAGATTAATCCCATTATACACTCCTCTTACTAAGGGCATCTTTAGCAGCAGCCTCTTCAGCAGCCTTCTTAGTTTTACCTTTACCCTTGCCTAAAACTAAACCATTAAATAAAACTTCAATTTCAAATGTTTTATCATGAGCTGGTCCACTTTCGCCGATAAGAACATATTTAACAGCTTCTCTATGCTCGGCTTGGATTTCTTCTTGAAGTCTAGTTTTGCTATCAACAATATCATCAATACCAGTGTTTAAAATATCTTCGTATAAAATCTTTTTTATTACTTTGTAGGCAACATCAATTCCTTTATCCAGATAAAGAGCACCAATAAGAGCCTCAAATACATCTTCTAAAATCTTGTCGCTCTTATATAACTGTTCATCGGTGATTGAATGACCAATTTTTATAAATTTATAAAAGCCATATTTTCTTGAATAATTCGCTAAGGATTTTGAGCACACTAAATAAGAACGTAATTTGCTCATTAGTCCTTGATCCATTTCTTTATGCAATTTGTAAATTAAATCGGCAGAGACAAATCCAATAACTGAATCGCCAACAAACTCAAGTTTTTCATAGTCTTGATGTTTGGTGTTATTTTCTGAATTACATGATGGATGAGTTAACGCTAAAAGATATAACTCTGTGTTATTAGGAGTTACACCAAATTGAGAAAACACGCTAATATAGTCCACTTAAATACCCTCTTTAATCTTTCCACGGATATCTTTTTCAACGAGTTTTTTAGCAACGCGAATTGCACAATACATTGAATATGCATCAGTGTTACCGTGTACCTTAACAACTACACCATTAACTCCTAAAAGCATCGCGCCACCTGTAGATTTGTAATCCATAATTTCACTGATATTTTTAATTCCTTTACGAACATGGAGATATCCAAGTTTTGTCCATAAGTTCTTTTTAAAAGCATCTTTAAAGAATCCGCTCATCATTTTAGCCATACCTTCGCTACTCTTAAGGAAGATATTACCAGTAAAGCCATCAGTAACAATAACATCAGCTTCACCACTTAAAGCATTTCTTGATTCGATATTTCCTTTAAATAAAGGATTATCTTGAAGAAGTTTATATGCTTGTTTTCCTTCTGGAGATCCTTTGCCTGGCTCTGTTCCATTAGATAATAGATAAACCTTTGGTTCTTTAACTCCTAAGATATGTTCAGAATATAAAGCACCCATTAAGGCAAATTGTTTTAATTCTTCTGGCGAGTTTTCATTACTCGCTCCAATATCTAAGATAACAACATAATGTCCTTTTATCTTAGTTGGGAAAGGAGCAATAAACGCTGCTCTATTAACTCCTGGAAGAGTTTTTAAAATAAGCGTTGAGGATGACAAAAATCCTCCGGTGGATCCACTAGAAACAATCGCGTCTACTTGTCCTTCTTTAGCAAGCATGACGGTTTTATACATTGAGGAATTTTTCATTCTCATGACCTCGAGTGGTCCGCTTTCCATAGGGACGATATCAGGAGCGTCAACGATTTCACAAATTCCTTCTAATTTTTTTAGTTCTTCTTTTTTACCAACGGCGACGATAGAAACATCTTTATTATCTTTAAGAAACTGGATAATTCCTTCAACAATAGGAGCGCTTCCTGCATCTCCGCCTAAAGTATCAACTGCAATTCTAATCATATGTATTAATATAACAAAAAATAATAGATAATAAAACCTTTATGGTTTTTCTACTACTTATATTCCTTTTATGCCTTAATTATATCTTCTTCGTTAATGCTACGTTTACAGTAGCCAACAAGATATTTAAATTCGTCTTTATCTTTATGAGACAAAATATATTTAGCATCATCTCTAGCAACAACAAAGATTTTAATGTCATCAATCATATTTAAGAAACGGAAATCAGGAATGCCAGATTGTCTAACTCCAATAAGTTCACCAGGTCCTCTAATAGATAAATCTTTTTCAGCGATCTCAAATCCATCATTAGATTTGGTTAAGATTTCAAGTTTCTCTTTTTCATCCATATCAGCAATTGCTAGAAGGCAAATTGACTTATGACCATCTCTTCCAATTCTTCCTCTTAATTGGTGAAGTGATGCTAATCCAAATGAGTTAGCGTCATATATAACCATGGTCGATGCTTTTTTAACATCAATACCAACTTCTATAACCTGCGTAGACACTAAAATGTCAACGTCTCCAAAGGCAAAGTCATTAAGAACCTTTTCTTTTTCGTCTGGTTTCATTTTTCCATGCAAAAGTCCAACTTTCGCGCCAAATTTAAGCACAAAACGGGCGTAAAGTTTCTCTGCTGAGTAACGGCCATCTTCGCTAAATTCAATTAAAGGAGCGACGATATAGACCTTTCTATTAGCCTCTATTGTTTTACCTACAATATCAAATATCTTCTCATCTTCAGAATTGATGATTTTAGTCACTACATCACGCTTCACATTAGGGAATTCATATAGAGTAGAAATCTCTAAATCTCCATATATAGAAAGGGCTAAAGAACGTGGGATTGGGGTGGCTGACATCATAAGCAAATCAGCGTGATCACCCTTATTCATAAGTGCTTTTCTTTGGTTAACTCCAAATCGATGTTGCTCATCAATAATGACCAATCCTAAAGAAGAATAAGTTATTGATTTAGTGAATAGAGCATGGGTACCGATAATGATGTCATAATATCCATCTTCGATATCTCGATACAATTCTTTTTTTTCACTAATAGGAGTTGAACCCACTAAATAGCAAATTCTAACTTTTGTATCTTTGAAAAGTTTTAAAGCATTTTCATAATGCTGCTTTGCTAAAACTTCAGTTGGCGCCATTAAAGCACCTTGATCTCCTCTAACATAATTCGCGTATAAAGCGATAAAGGACACTAATGTTTTTCCTGTTCCAACATCACCTTGAAGTAAGCGATACATTAAAGAAGGCTGATTCATGTCTTCAATAATCTCACCAGCAGCAACTTTTTGATCTTCTGTTAATGAATATGGAAGAGTGTTTAAAAAACTATCACAACTTGATAAATCAATTGGTTCTTTTCTTATTTTCTGTAAACTCTTATTTTCTTCTTTAATGAGTTGGTTCTTCATAGAGAATAAAAGAGCTTCTTCATATTTTAAATATCTTAAGCTTTGTCTTATTTCTTCTTCACTTTTTGGAGAGTGCGCATATTTTAACGCAGTTTCTTTATTCACTAATCGATATTTATTTCTAAAGTAATACGGAACTAAAGAAGAGATATGTCCTTCTACTTCATTTAAAGACTTATTTACAAGGCGAATAAAGTCCTTATTAGCGTAATCCTTAGGAAGAGAATAAACTGGCCTTAAAGCTTTGCTTTTCTCAATTACTCCTTGAACGATATTAATTACATTAATAGAGTTCTTCCTTTTATCATAAGTTCCTATAATCGTATAGTATTCATTTAATTTAATAATCTTCGCTAAATATGGGCGATTATAAGCAATACATTTAAAATAAGTTCCTTTATTAGTTAAAACATCAAAAGAAGAAATAGATATCTTCTTAAATGAATTACCTAAAAGAACTTGAGAGACCACTTTCGCGTAGATTGTTATTCTTTCTTTATCGACTAAATCTCGTTCTCTAGTTAAAGAATAATCATCATATCTTCTAGGAAGGTGATTAATAACATCGTATGGTGAAAAAATCCCCATACTTCCTAGTAAGTAATTAAGTCGAGGAGAGTTAGTAAGTTTTTTAGATTTACTTTCTGCCATAAAATAAAAATAACAACCTTAAGGCTGTTATTCAATACCAATTAAGAAAGAATAGATATTTTGATGTCCTTCTTTAATATCAATATTTAAATCTGGATATCTTCTTTCAATCTCTTTCTTTGTTTCAAATAATTCTTCACGCTTAACATCATCTCCTAAGAAGATAGTAAGAAGCGCACTATCGGAATCAACCATCTTATCAAGAAGGTCGAGTAAGCATTCAAATTTATCTTTGCTACCAGAGACGATATCTTTTTCATAAATTCCAATAAAGTCATCTTTAGCAATCTTTAAGCCACCAATTTCACAATCTCTAATAGAGAAAGTGATTTCTCCAGATTTAATTCTCTTTAAAGAGAACTTCATATTCTTTAAGTTTTCTTCTGGATCAGTTTCTGGATCAAAATTTAAAGCTGCAACAATTCCTTGGGGAATAGTCTTAGAAGGAATAACAAAGACGTTTCTTCCACTTTCGTTTGCTAAATCAGCAGCTTGGTTAGCCGCCATAACGATATTTGAGTTATTTGGAAGAATAAAGATATTATCAGTATCAAGTTTATTAATAGCTGCTAAGAAGTCTTCGCTACTAGGATTCATAGTTTGACCACCGCTAACGATTAATGTAACACCAATTTCTTTAAAGTATTGAGAAATACCTGAACCACTGCTAACAGCGATAATTGCGTTATGTTCATCAACGTATTCAGGAATATCTTCTTCCTCTTTTTCAATTTCTTCGTTAACTAAATCAACATGAGCTTCAACTTTGGCACCATTTTCTAAGGCGTGATGTTGCTCAGTCATATTTTCAATCTTGAGCTTTAAAAATTCTCCATATTGTTGAGCGTAATTTAAAATTTCGCCTGGAGTTAAGGTATGAACGTGAACTTTAACGATTTCTTCATCTCTAACAACCACTAAAGAGTTGCCATGATCATTAAGCCATTCAGTAAATCTTTTTTGGTTAAAAATCTTTTTAACAGAATCTGGTCCTAAAGACATAATGAATTCTGTACAATATCCAAATTCTTCTTCAGCAATACTTGCTGCAGCAGCGCTCATAACATTGGATTCCATTGAATCCTTGTTTCTTTGAACGAATTCATCTTTAGCAGCTAGTAACATTCCTTCGATGATTCTTACTAAACCAGTACCACCAGAATCGACAACACCAACTTCTTTAAGAATTGGTAATAGCTCAGGTGTTCTCACCAATGACTTATTTGCTTCTTTAAGTAAAAGTTCAAGAGTCTTTTCAATACTCATTCCTTCTTTTACTTGTTTATTTAAAGCAACACTAGATTCTCTAATAACAGTGAGGATAGTTCCTTCTACAGGTCTCATTACTGCTTTGTAAGCAGTATCACTACCTGCTTTAAAGGCTTGGGCCAATAATAAAGCATCGACTTCTTTAGCGCCTTCTAAAGCACTAGCGAAGCCTCTAAAGATTTGAGAAGTAATAACTCCAGAATTGCCTCTTGCGCCCATTAAAAGGCCATGTGCAAAAGTTTTAGCGATTGTATAGACATCGCTGTCATCTGGAAGTTCATTTATTTCATTTGCCCCACTAGTTAAAGTGAGGTTCATATTTATACCAGTATCTCCGTCTGGGACAGGAAAGACATTTAAAGCATCGACTTCAGGGTAATGATTGAAGAGGTTGTTGCTTGCGCTATTTAATAGTGCTTTAAGTTGTCTACTATTAATTGTTTTCATTTTTTCGTCTCTCTTATGCTAAGCATAAGATGCTTAATTTTACATATAAAGATATATAAAGTCAAGATGGGTGCTCCATCGCTTTATTTTTTACTGTTGATGTTATAAAAATGAAGTAAGTTAATATAATCGGAAATAATATTGCCATAGGCAATAATTACATGGTTTCCAAAGTCTTCTCTAAGTAGAGTAAATAATCCTTCTTCATCATCAAATTTTACCTCTACTTGAGTACGGCAATAATTTGTGAGTTTAGGGTTATCGACGATTTGACCTTCTAAAAGTAAAGAATGATCTAGTTTTGGACATAATTTAACAATAGAGATATCTCTTTTATCTAAATTACCTCTAATTCCAATTCCTAATCCACTTTCAAAGTGAGTCATATATTCAATGTCTTTTACCATTGTCATAGGAACGGTACAATGGGCGAATAATACAGTTCTTGTATTAAGATCGATTTTACTTGGATTTGCTTGGAACGAAGTTTGACCGCTAACAGCCTTAACAAAGAACATAGTAAGCATGCTAGGAATATCTCCTTCGCACGTTCCAATAATTCCTTCATCGTTAAGCATTGCTAAAGCTAAACAAGCGGTATTTTTATATTCTTCAATTAAATCAAAGCAGCGGATAGTAAATCCTTTTAAATCGTATTTTTTGATGATTCGTTTAATTCCAGAATAAATTTCTAAAGCGCCTTGAAGATATTCATTACCTTTACCGTATTTTTCAATCACACTCTTTTTAGGAATGTTATCTAAGATGCCTTTATCAATTTCTTCTTTTAATTCGCTAGAAGGAATATCAATTAGATTAATCTTATATTTCTTTTTAACTGCTTCATAATCTACTTTAGAAGCAATAAGCCAATCACTTGGTTTTCCAATCACTCCTAAATTAGATCCTTCAATAACACTTCTAGCGCTAAAAAGTTTAGAAATATCTTTTAAAGTTAAAGCGATTTCTTTTTCAGTTCCAAAAAGAATAATTGAATCTTCTTCATAAGTATTAGAAAGATATGTTTTTATCTCAAAACATGCAGGAAGTGAGTTATTTTTACAAGTTGAGAGCATGATGATTGGTCGAGGAAGTTCTTTTTCAACCTTAATAAAATGTTGTTCACTACCACCTGTTTCAATAAATAAAACAGAATATGGTAAAGATGAATCTTCGACAAGTTCAATATCGTCTTCAAATAATTCATTATTTAAATCTTCGATGAATTGATCATCGTCTTTTTTAAATGTCGCATTTGGATCAAGCGAGTTTGATAGTCTAATTAAATTAATTTTCATAGTATATATATTATAACTAATAACTTTGTTATTTGCATAAAAAAAGCCCGGCGGCTCGCTATTTTTGCACTAACGTACTATCTTCGCCACTACAGTGCTTAACTTCTGTGTTCGGTATGGGAACAGGTGTGTCCACTGCGCTATTGCCACCAGACTTTTGTTTAGAGAACTTTGTTCTCTGAAAACTAGATATTATCACATTACTCTTTCTTGTTAAAGTTTAAACATAAATTTTACTTATGGACTCTTAATAAAAATCTTAGAAATTAAGTCCTCGACCTATTAGTATCAGTCAGCTGAATGCCTCACAGCACTTACACTTCTGACCTATCAACCTTCTAACTTTGAAGGGGTCTTACTTCTTGCGAATGGGAAGTCTCATCTTATGGTTGGCTTCACGCTTAGATGCTTTCAGCGTTTATCCGTTCCATGGGTAGCTACCCGGCCATGCCACTGGCGTGCCAACCGATATACCATTGCCATGTTCAACCCGGTCCTCTCGTACTAAGGCCAAA